>JAYFRX010000001.1:0-91830 GCA_040946945.1 Burkholderia sp.
GCGAAAATCGCGTGACGTTGCCGGAAACCTTGCCCACCGACGGCACCACTACCCGTCCAGCGAACTTCTGCGCAGATCGCCCGCCTCCTCTGGCGTTTTGAAATTCCTATGCGTCGAGACGCCATTCCAGATGGTATCGGTCCTTGAACGTGACGGCGGCAGCACGAACGTTCTTCAACGTTGTTGAACAGCCGTCCGTGGATGGCTTGCTCCTTCATGGTCCGATTGAAACGCTCGGCGACGCCGTGGGTCTGCGGCTCAGCGACGAAGGCAGGTCGGCGTAATCCCCCAGAACTTGATCTGGGCGCGGAAATTGTCCGACCTGTACTGCGAGCCGTGATTCATTCGCAGGGACAGTCGGCGGCCGGCATCAGCTTCGACCGATCCGAACTGCTCGCGCACCCCTTGGCTGATTGGCTCGAGTGCGGCAAAGCGGTCGCCCACTTTGGTGACGTGGATGCCAACACACGCCGCGTCGCAATGATCAACCGCAGCGAAGATCCAGACCAGGCCCTCATCGACGGTTTGCACCTTGGCGCCATCGGCGCCCCACACCTCGTTAGGCCGATCAGTCGTCATTCGACCATCGTGAGCATTGGGCGGTTTCTGCGGTTGCCGATGGGGCGAAAGCAGGCCGTGTTGGCGCATCAGCGGCGAAACACGGGCTCGGGACACGCGGATGTCGTCCTGAATGCGCAGGCGTGCCCAGACCTTGCGCGCCCCTTCGCCGACGAACGGCGTGCGAGTCAGATCGGCGCGAACAGCTGCGAGCCGCTCGTGATCGGGCCACCTTGGGCTTTGGGCTACGTCGGACAGGGGCACACGTGGGGTGACCTTGTTGAGCGCCCTGGCGCGCTCGGCATAGATCGTGGAGCGCGGCAAGTCGAGCACCTGGCATACCCGTTGCAATCCGAAGGGTTTGCCTGTCGCGGAGATCGTGTGGCTCATGTCGACGAGCTCCGGACGCTCAAACGTCGGCGGCTCCTGCCGCTCGCGCTCCATGCGCAGTATTCGACCTCCATGCTCAGTTAGCCGACGCGATGCACGGCTTCCTTGAGCTTGACTTGCAACGGATCGGTCTGGCGCGACTTCAGACCGGCTTCGATGCCTGCCAGGGCGAGTTTACGCCATTGTTCGAGCTCGGCGATCGTGACGCCAACTTCGCGAGACACCGGGTCAATCGATTCGCCGCGCAGCAAGCGCAGGACGACAGCGCGTTTGCGCCCGACGGACCAGCGCTTCGACCAGCGCTTCAATTCGGCGGCAAGCCGCGCATTGCGCCGTAACGGCTGGCGTGCGCCGGAACCGGCCGCAAAGAAGGGCCCGGGCCGTCCACTGGCGGCTATCGTGCGCCGCTCGCCCAGCAACAACGCACCCGTCACCTGGCAGGCACGGCGCAACACCCCCCCCGCCCGGCTGGACCCGCAGGGGCCGCTGTGGGCGACGGTTGCACGATTGCTGCGTGAGCCGCACTCTCCCGAACAGATCACGGGCATACTGCGAAACATGAACCCCGATAAGCCAACCCTGCGGGCTAGTCACGAAACAATCTACACCGCACTGTACGCCCTGCCGCGCGGCTTGTTGCGAGCGGAACGGATCGCCGCTCTGCGACAGCCCCACAAGAGCCGCCGGCCCGGGGCTCGCGGCGAACATCGTCGGGGCAAGATCCCCAGTCTGGTCAGCATCCATGACCGCCCCGCTGAGATCGACGAACGGATCGTGCCAGGGCGCTGGGAAGGCGACCTGATCAAGGGCGCCGCGCAATGCGGCTTCGGTTGCCACCCTGGTCGAGCGCACTTCGCTGTTCGTCACGCTGAGAAAAATGGAGAACGCCACGGCTGAGGCGGCTGTCACCTCGTTCAGTACGATCCTGAATCGCTTGATGCCCAGCGCTGGCTTTCCATGACCTATGACCAGGGGCGGGAAATGGCGAAGCACGAGCAGCTTTCCGAAGCGACGGGCATCAAGATCTACTTTGCCGACCCGCATAGCCCGTGGCAGCGCGGGCGTAACGAGAACACCAACGGGCTGCTGCGCCAGCACATGCCAACCAGTACATGCCCAAGGGTACAGAGCTGGCCGTGTTCTCCCAGGCCGAACTCGACGACATCGGCTGGAAAATGAACACTCGTCCGCGCAAAAACTTGGGCTGGAAGTGCCCAGCCGAAGTGTTCATGCCCGAATCGTTCTATGTTCGTCAGCATCATCATGAAATCGTTGCCTTGGGGACGCCCTCCGGGCTCTACGCGCTTCTGTTATTCCCGGGGTAGTTCAATCCATTTGATTTTCATCAAATTTCCATGCATGACTGCCAAGCATACATATGCATGATTGGTCCTGCTGTGAATGATCCGGCGTACCGGATTTGACGGACAGACAATTCCTGCAATCGATGATCAAATTAGCTTGTCTGTAAGTCGTCGAGAAATCGATTGAATCAGGGATCTTAAATAAGTCCAGCCAATCGCGGTTTAAGCTCACGAGAGGAAAGCTTCGTGGATATCACCGCAGCGTTCCCGATTAATCCCCAGGCATCGAAACGAGTCAAGCCAGGCGGTCGAATGCTCGATTTGCCGACCCATTTTGCCAAGTCCGTTGCCATGGAGCGTGGATCGTTGCGAGCAAAGGCGTAATGCCGGGCTCGCGCAGGCGCCGCCCGGTTTGGTGTCGTTTTGCGTTCAATCAGTTGCTGATATCAAATGAGTTGATCGATTGGCGCGCAATGGTCGCTTGCGGCCGTGTAGACGAAGGCATGTCGAAGTGCAGGCGGCATGCGGAATTTCTGGTGGTTCTTTTGCGGATCCGAGACTCGGTGCCGGTGCCAGGCGTCGTCTCGCGAGCTTGAGGAGCGTTGCCCCATGCAGTCTGTCAGCCCGATCGGTGAGACGAAAAAAGCATTGCGCCTGTTGCAGGAACTCGTTGGACGCGAGCTGGGCCTGCCCACGGATGAAGTCCCCGTGGAAGCGGACTACCTCAGCATGGGATTCAGTTCGCGAGGCTTGATCGGCTTGATCCAGCAATTGAGCGGGCTGCTGCAGACGAAGCTGAGCCCTTCGGTGCTGTTCGACTATCGCACGCTGACGGAATTTGCCGACTACCTGGCCGAACATCATGCGCGGCGGCTGGCGGCCATGGCGATCGAACAGCAGGCTCCCGAGGGCCAGGTGGAGCAGGGCGAGCCGTGCGCCATGGCACCACTGAGCGAAGCGCAGCGCGGGCTGTGGTTCCTGCAGAAGAGTCATCCCCGGATGGCGGCCTACAATGTTCCGCTATGCCTTCGGCTCTCGCCGCGAGTGCAGCGCGAGCGCATGCGCAAAGCCTGTGCGTGGCTGCTGCGTCGCTGGCCCATGCTCGGTGCCTCGGTGCAGCGAGTGGACGGGCGGCTTGTCATGCAGGCGCAGCCGGGGCGTGAGCTGGCCTGGCACGAGCACCACGCGGAGGACTGGAGCGAGGCGCGGCGGCTGAGCTGGCTGGGTGAAAGGCTGGCCGAACTCTTCGACCTCGATAGCGGACCGCTGGTGCGTGCCTGCTGGCTGGGCGGCGAGGCGGATGGCGGGAGCCGGCTGCTGCTGGTGGTTCATCACCTCATGATCGACGCGGTATCCGTCGGTGTCTTGCTGGCGGGCCTGCGTAAGACCTATGAGGATCTCGAAGCAGGGCGCAGCCTCGACGACGCGACGGACGACCGTGCATATGGCGCTTTCACCGCCACGGAAGCCGCGCGACTGAGCGGCGTCGATAGTGCGGTCTGCCTGGCTTATTGGCGCGAGCAACTGGCAGACGCGCCGAGCAGCCTGGGCTTGCCGCCGGATCGCGCGCGCGGCGCGACGCCGAGCTTCAAGGGGCGCACGCTGCGGCGTGCACTGCCGGCGGCGTTGAACGCTTCCTTGCAAGCTTATACCGAACGTCATGGGGTGTATCCGTCCACCTTGCTGCTGGCGGTGTTCCAGGGGCTGTTGAGCCGCCATGCAGGGCGCGACGACGTGGTGGTCGGCATGGCGATGGACGAACGCGACGCGGCCAGCGCCGGGCTGGTGGGCATGTTCGTGAACATGCTGCCGATGCGCGCGCGGGGGCTCGGCCGGCGCGGCTTCGGCGAGGACGTGCAGACCTTGCAGCGGCAGCTCGTCGATGCGATGGCACATGCTTATCCGTTTCCCGCGCTGGTGCGCGAGCTCGGTTTGAGCGGCAGTGACGCCTCGCCGTTGTTCCAGGCGGCGTTTCTCTACCAGGACACGCTCGATGTCGACGCGCTCGCCGAGGTGGAAGATTGGACCTGGGAGGAGGCGCTTTACCAGGAAGGCGAATACGAGTTGGTGCTGGAGGTGCGGGGCGGTCGGCAAAGTTATGCGCTGTATTTCAAATACGATCCCACGTTGTGGGACGAGCGCACGATCGAACGCTGGTTGGGACATTACCTGCATCTGCTCGAAGGTGTGCTGGCCGATCCGCGGAAGCGGCTGGGCGAGCATGAACTGCGCGACGAGCGCGAGCGTGCTCAATTGGCCAGTTGGCAGGGCGAAGTTCGAGATTGGGCGTTGACGCCGGTAGCAGCTTTGTTCGAGCGTCAGGTGGCGGTGAATGCACAAGCCTGGGCAGTGAGCGACGAGCAGCAGTGCTGGAGTTACGCGGAACTGGCTGCCCAGAGCTCGGCGATAGCCCAGCGCTTGCGTGCGCAGGGAATCGGCGCAGGATCGATCGTGGGTGTCTGCCAGAGCCGCAGCCCTTGGCTGCTGGCGAGTCTGCTGGGGATTTGGCAGGCAGGCGCGGCTTATGTGCCGCTGGATCCGGCGTACCCGGCCGAGCGCCTGCGCTACATGCTGGAAGACAGCGGTGCCGTCGCGGTGCTGAGCGATGCGACGCATCTGGCGCAGATTCAAACGTTGGCAGGCACGCTGCCGGTATGGACGGCGGACGTGCCGGAGTGGTCGGCATCGGCACCGCTGCCGATGCCGATGCCTCAACCGCAAGACCTGGCCTACGTTCTCTATACTTCAGGAAGCACCGGCCGTCCCAAGGGCGTTTGCATCAGCCACGGTGCACTGAGCAATTTCCTGCAATCGATGGTCGAGACGCCGGGATTGAAGGCCGGCGACCGCTTGCTCGCCGTCACGACGATCAGCTTCGATATCGCGGGGCTCGAACTGTACCTGCCGTTGATCGGCGGCGGTGAGTGCGTGTTGTGCTCGGCGGAGGTCTCTCGCGACGGCCGGCGCCTGAAGGCCGAAGTCGAGCGCGTGCACCCGACGCTCATGCAGGCGACGCCAGCAACGTGGTCGATGCTGTTTCATGCGGGCTGGCGCAACGCGGAAGGGCTGAAGGTGCTGTGCGGTGGCGAAGGGCTGCCAACCCGTCTGAAGCAGCGTTTCGACGAGATCGGTACGACCGTATGGAATCTCTACGGCCCCACCGAAACGACGATCTGGTCGACGCTGGCGAAGCTGGATGCCAACGCATCGATCCACATCGGACGACCTATAGCGAACACGCAAGCCTACGTACTGGACGAAGACGGCCGCGAACAACCAATCGGTATCGAAGGCGAACTGTATCTAGGCGGTGCCGGCCTCGCACAGGGCTACCACGGCCAGCCGGAGCGCACGTCCCAAGCCTTCATTGGTCACCCGCTTGGCAGGCTCTATAGAACCGGCGATCTGGCGCGCTGGCGCGCCGACGGCCAACTCGAGCATCGCGGCCGTTCGGACCAGCAAGTGAAGGTCAATGGCCACCGCGTGGAGCCCGGCGAAATTGAGGCGGTGCTGGAGCAGTCGGGCCTGGTGAAACAGGTGGCGGTAGTATTGCGCGAAGGCGCGCACGGTTCACAACTGGCCGCCTGGTGCGTACCGATAAAAACAACGCGTGGCGACACCCTGCTGGACTCGGTCCAGGTCCAAGCTTTGCAGGCGCAACTGCGCGATCGCGTACCGGCCTACATGCAGCCGTCCATCTGGCTGGGCACGGCGGCCTTGCCGCAAACGCCGAACGGCAAGGTCGACCGTCAGGCACTGCGCGCTCGCGCATTGCCTGCCCAAAGCGACGAAAAGGCACCGCCGAGGCCCATCGGGACAAGCCGCAATGCCGCGCGGCTGGAACTCGAATCGCGCCTGCAGGCCCTGTGGGCCGAGGTGCTGGAGCGCCCCACGGTCGGACGCGCCGAACGTTTTCTGGAAGCCGGCGGCAACTCCGTGGCGGCGGTGCTGCTGGCCGAGCGCATCCAGGCCGAGTTCGGCCGAGCGTTCGGCGTGGCACAAGTCTTCGCACATATCAGCGTGGCGGCACAAGCCGCCTATCTCGACGGTAGCGATCCGACTCCCGAAGCACCGGTTAATGAACCCATCGCGCCGCGAGCCATCGTCGCGGAGCCGAAACCAGACGCGAGCGGAATTGCCGAGGACACGTTGGCCATCATCGGCATCGCCTGCCACTTCCCCGGCGCTGAAAACCATCGCGCATTCTGGGACAACCTGCGCGCCGGCCACGACAGCGCCAGGCTATTCAGCCCCGAAGCGCTGCGCGCCGCCGGCGTGCCGGAGCGCCTGATCGCCGACCCGCAATACGTGCCGGTGCACTACGGCATCGAGGGCAAGGCTGAGTTCGACGCGGAATTCTTCAACCTGCCGCCGCGCACCGTAACGCGCATGGACCCGCCGTTCCGGCTGCTGCTGCAACACGCCTGGGCCGCGATCGAGGATGCCGGCTACACGCCCGAAGCGATTCCCGACACTGCCGTCTACATGGCCACGGGCGGCCCCTTGCGGTTGGCCGAACCGAGCGAACAAGGCAGCCCCGGCGATTCCGACGACTACGTGAATTGGCTGCTGGCCCAGCCCGGCACCGTGGCCACCATGGTTTCCTACCAGCTCGGCCTGCGCGGGCCTAGCTACGCGGTGCACGCGAACTGTTCCTCGTCGTTGGTGGGCATGCATGCGGCCGCGCAGAGCCTACGCAGCGGCGAGGTGCGCACCGCCCTGGTGGGCGCGGCCAGCCTGTTCGGCGATGACAGCCTGGGTTACCGCTACGAGCCGGGCCTGAACTTCTCCAGCGACGGCCACTGCAAGACCTTCGACTCGCGCGCCGACGGCCTGGTGGCCGGCGAGGGCGTGGCCGTGGTGCTGCTCAAGCGGGCGCGCGAGGCGGTGGCCGACGGCGACCACATCTACGCGCTGCTGCGCGGCGTAGCCGTGAACAATGACGGTGCCGACAAGGCCGGGTTCTATGCCCCGAGCGTGCGCGGCCAATCCGCGGTGATCGAGCAGGCGCTGCGCCAGGCTCGCATCGACCCGGCGCAGATCGGCTATGTCGAAGCCCATGGCACCGGCACGCGGCTCGGCGATCCGATCGAGGTGACGGCGCTCAGCGAAACCTATCGGCGCCATACGCAGGCGCTGCAGTACTGCGCGATCGGTTCGGTGAAGAGCAACCTCGGCCACCTTGACACGGCGGCGGGGCTGGCCGGCTTCATCAAGCTGGCGTTGAGCCTGAAACACGGTGAAATCCCGCCGACCCTGCATTACCAGCAGCCGAACCCCGCGATTGATTTCGTGGCTTCGCCGTTCTACGTGGCCGAGCGCCTGCAAGCTTGGCCGCCCGGCCCGCGCCTGGCCGGCTTGAGCGCCTTCGGCATCGGCGGCACCAATACCCACGCGATCCTCGAGGCTTACCTGGAGGAATCCGTCCAAGCTCCGGCAAACGGGACGCAGCTGATCGTTTTTTCCGCGCGGACCCAGGAGCGCCTGCACGCCGTCGCGCGGCAGTTGCTCGACCATCTCGGCAGTTACGCATCTTTGCCGTCGCTGCGCGACCTGGCTTATACCTTGCAAGTCGGCCGCCGCGGCATGACGCATCGGCTGGCCTTCGTCGTCGAGGACATGAGTGGTTTGCGCCGGCAGATTTCAGATCACCTCGCGGGCCGCAAGCTCGGCCACGAGGGCGATTGCGACCGTGGGCATGCCTTGCTGCAGGCCTTCGAGCACGACGTCGACTCGGCTCGTCTGTTCGCGCAGTGGGCCGCCGCGGGCAAGCTCGACAAGCTGGCCGCACTGTGGGTTCAAGGCCTTTCCCTAGACTGGGCGCTGCTGCATGGCACCCAGCGTCCGCGCCGGGTCAGCCTGCCCACCTATCCGTTCGAGCGCACACGTCACTGGCTGGAGGCACCGGCCGCTGCGATCGTGGCGGATCCGGGGCCGCTCGAGCTTGCTCCGGAACGCGCCTGGGATGGCATGAGCTATCTGCCGCGCTGGGTTGCCACGCCGGCCGTCGCGCATGACGCACAGGCGGTGCCGGCCCCCACATCGCTGCTCATCGTGGCGCCGGAGTCTTCCGCGCGTGTCGGCGAGCTGTTCGACTGGTGCGCGCAGCGCTGGCCTTCAGCAGCCCTGCGCCTGATCCGCCTCGGCCGGGAAAACCGCCGCCTGGGCGCAACGGAACGCATTTGCAACTGCGTCGACGACGGCCAGGCCTTGGTCGAAGCACTTCAGGAGGGTAACTGGCCCGACAGCGTGGTTTTCCTCGCCGATGCGGATGCCGAAACCGGGACGGCATCGAACTGGTCCGGCCGCCCGGAATCCGCCGAAGCTCAGTTGTTGTGTGTCCAACGAGCCCTGAACCAGGGCCAACAGGTACCTCGCACCGAGTTCTATCTGGTGACGATCGAAGCGAACGCAAGCGACGCATCGACCGGCGGCGGCCTAAGCGGCCTCGCCTACGCCATGGCCCAGGGCAATCATGGCCTGCGGCTGCGCCACCTGAGCCTGGATGCCGAGGCGTGGTCGGCATCCAGTTGGTGGCAGCTCTGGGCCGAGCCGGCCAGCGAACGCGGCGAAAGCGTGCGTTTCAGCGGTGGCGAGCGCTGGCAGCAACGCTTCGAACGCCTGGACTGGGGAAGCCTGCGCGACGGCGGGTTCAAGCAGGGCGGCGTCTATCTGATTGCCGGCGGCAGCGGCACTCTGGGTAGGGTGATCAGCCGCTATCTGATCGAACGCTATCGCGCGCGCGTGATCTGGCTGGGTCGCAGCTGCGCCGATGCGCCTGAACTGGCCGCGCGCCTCCAAGCGCTGGAGGCGGGCGACCTGCTGCCCAGCTACATCCAGGCCGATCTCACCGATCCCGGTGCCGTGCGCGAAGCTGTCGCCCGTGCGAAGCAGGTCCACGGCACGATCGACGGCGCGATCTTCTCTGCCATGCACCGCGGCGCCGACGCGCCCGCCGAACGCTGGAGTCTGCCCGCGCTGGCCGAGGCAGTCGCCGTCAAGGCGCTCGGCGCGCGGCATTTCCATCAGGCCCTGCTCGGCGAGTCGCTGGACTTCCTCTGCTATTACTCCTCGGTGCAGTCCTTCGCCTTCCTCAGCGCCAGGAATTCGGCAGCCTATGCCGTCGGCGTGGCCGCGGCCGATCGCTACGTGCAATCGATCCGCACGCAGTCGCCGTTCCGCGTTGGCCTGATCCACTGGGGCTACTGGCAAAACTCGCTGGCCGGAACGGCGCTCGAGCAGGACCTGGCCAGGCACTTCACCGGCATCCATGCCGACGAAGCCTGCGTGTTCTTCGAGCACTTCGTGGCGGCCCTGGAGCAGGGCGTGCTCGACCAGGCCATCTGCCTGAAGGCGTCCGACACCGTGCGCAATCTGATGCCCAGCACGGCCGCCGACGTGGTGGCAGTCGCCGCCGCCGGCACGCCGTCCTTCCTCGACGGCTTCGATGCTGACGCGTTGCGCTCCATCGTGGTGCCGCCGGACTGGACCGAGCTGGATCGCCGCCTGCGCGGCCTGTTGTGCGCGCAACTGCGCCGCCTGGGCTTGTTTGACCAGGCAGCCGTGAGCTGGGACGGCGAGCAGCTGCGCCGCAAGCTCGGCGTGATCGACGACTATCGGCGCTGGTGGGACGAGTGCTGCACCGAAATTCTGGAGGCGGACGGCTGGATTCGCACGCGGCAGCGGCGCGTCGAGTTGCTGCGTGCCCTGAGCTTGGAGCAGGCCGATGCGCTGTGGCAGGACTGGGAACGCGACAAGGCCGGGTATCTGCAGGACCCACAACTGCGTGCCGCCCTGCTGCTGGTGGAGGACTGCCTGCGCCACCTGCCGGAGGTGCTGTGTGGCCGGACCACGGCAACCTCGGTGATCTTCGCCGACGGCAGTACGAGCAAGGTGGCTGGCCTTTACCAGGGCACCGCCTGGACCGATTCCTTCAACCACCAGGTGGCCGACACGGTCGAGGCCTATGTGCACCATCGCCTGGCCGCCGAGCCGCAGGCCCGCCTGCGCGTGCTCGAGGTCGGCGCCGGCACAGGCGGCACCACCGCCAAGGTGTTGCCGCGCCTGGCCGCGATCGGTGCGCCGATGCTCGAATACTGCTACACCGATCTGTCCGAGACCTTCCTGGCGCAGGCGCGCGAGCGCCATCTGGCCGCGCATCCCTATCTGCGCACCTGTCGTTGCGACATTGAGCGACCGCTGGCCGAGCAGGGCATCGAGCCGGGCAGCTACGACATCGTGATCGCCACCAACTGCCTGCATGCCACGCACGACATTCGCGCCACCTTGCGTCACGTGCAGGCTGCGCTGCGCTGCCATGGCGTACTGATCGCCAACGAGGGCGTTAGCAAGAGCCTGCTGGGCACCTTGACCTTCGGCCTACTGGAAGGCTGGTGGCTTTATGACGATCCGCAGCTGCGCATCCCGGGTTCGCCCCTGCTGGACAGCGCGCATTGGCAGGCGCTACTGGTCGAGACCGGGATGCGCCCGGTCTGCCTTGACGGCCCGGGCCGCGAATTGCAGCAGGTGTGGGTGGCGGAAAGCCATGGATTGATGCGTCCGGGCGGTGCTGCGCCGATGCCGATAGCACCACCGCGCGCCGCGTCTTCGTCGGCGCAGGCGGGGGCCGCCGTCTCCGAGCCGGTTGCATCTGTTTCGCCTGCCTCGTCCGGCGAAGCCGTTCCTCATGCGGCGATTGCCGCCGAGATCCGCGCCTGCCTTGCCGAAACCCTGAAGCGCGAGGCTGCGGGCCTGGTCGACGAGACGGCCTTCTCTGACTACGGCATCGACTCGATCCTCGGCGTCGCCCTGGTCAAGAGGCTCAACCAGCGCCTGGGCATCCAGCTGGGCCAGACAGTGATCTACGACTACAGCACCATCGCAGCTCTGAGCCGGCACGTGCTCGAGCAGCACGGCGGGCGGGTGCCTGTGGTGCAGAGTCAGCCCGAGGGGGCATCGTCCTCAGAGCCCGCCCTGGTCGAGGCCACGCTGACAGCGACGATGCTTGCGCACGCGACGATATCGGAGCAGGCCTCGCCGCCGGCTGTCGAGGCATCCCGGCCCGCGCCGATCGCCGTCGTCGGCATGGCGCTCCAGGTGCCCGACGCCGAGGACGTCGACATGTTCTGGGCGAACCTCTTGAGTGGCCGCGACAGCATCCGCGAACTGCCAGAGGCCTATGGCCGCGCGGCGCGCGGAGCCAGCCCGCGCGGCGGCACGCTGCAGGGCCGCGACCATTTCGATGCGGCCTTCTTCGGCCTGTCGCACGAGGAAGCCGACGGCATGAGCCCGGCGCAACGGCTGGTGTTGGAGGAAGGCTGGAAGGCGCTGGAGGATGCTGGCTACGATCCGCGCAGTCTGCGCGGCAGCCGCACCGCGGTGTTCGTCGGCGCGGAGCCGAGCGGCTTTTTCCAGGGCTCCTTCTCGGGTTCGTCCGAGGCGATAATCGCCTCGCGGCTGTCCTATCTGCTGGACTTGAAGGGGCCGGCCCTGGTGGTCAATACCGGCTGCTCGTCCGGCGCGATGGCCATCCACCTGGCCTGCGAGAGCCTGCGTCGCGGTGAGACGCAGCTGGCGTTGGCCGGCGGCGTGGCCGCGGCGCTGAGCGTCGAGGGGCTGGGGCACCTGGCTGATGCCGGCATGCTGTCGCCGCAGGGGCGCTGCCTGAGCTTCGAGGCCGCCGGCGACGGCATGGTATTGTCCGAGGCAGTGGGTATGCTGGTGCTCAAGCGCCTGGACCAGGCCGTCGCCGACGGCGATGCCATTCACGGCGTGATCGAGGCCAACGGCAGCAACCAGGACGGCACCAGCAACGGCATCACGGCACCCAACGGCCGAGCCCAGGAAGAACTCCTGAGCGAGACCTGGGCGCGCCACGGCATCGCGCCGGAACGGATCAGCCACTTCGAGGTGCACGGCACCGGCACCTCGCTGGGCGACGCGGTGGAGGGCAATGCCATCGGCCGCGCATTCGGCCGCGTCACTACGCGCCGGGGTTTCTGCGTGATCGGCACCAGCAAGACGCATATCGGGCATACTGGGGCCGCGTCCGGCGCGGTGGGCCTGATAAAGCTGCTGCTCTCGCTGCGTCATCGCCGGTTGCCGGGCCTGCTGCATTTCGAGCAGGCGAATCCGCTGATCGACTGGAACGACTCGGCGCTGCGTCTGCCCGACGATGCGGCGATGGCCTGGAACAGCGGGCCGGGCCTGCCGCGATATGCCGGGCTGAACGCCTTTGGCCACAGCGGCACCAATGTCCACATGGTGGTGCGCGAATATGGCCCGGGCCAGGGCGATCAGCTCGGCCCGCAGTTGCTGGAGCAGACGCAGGAAGTGCTGCTGCCCTTGTCCGCTGCCGGCGCCCCACAACTGGCGCTAATTGCGCGACGCCTGCTCGATTTCCTCGACGAAACCCGACATGGACAGCTGCAACCGAGCCTGACCGAGCTGGCCTATACCTGCCAGACCGGCCGCAGCGCGCTGGCCGAGCGCGCCGTGCTCAAGGCGGGTGATCGGGAACAACTGCGCGCGCTGCTTCAGGCGCTCGCCGAACAATGGCCGATGGCTGGGCTGTGGCGCGGCAGCGTTGATCCGGAAATGACGCCGACCGCGGCGGCGGATCGAACCGGCCTCGACGAACTGGCCGAGTCCTGGGTACGAGGTGCCGATGTGGATTGGCTGAAGCTCTACGGCCCAGTGCGACCGCAGCGTTGCCACCTGCCGGCTTACCCGTTCGATCGGCAGCATTTCCCCTGGCACCTGTCGTCGACGCAAATCTCGTCCAGCAAGCATCCGGCACCGACACAGGCCGAGCAGCCCGTCGCTGCCGCAGCCGCCGCGCCGGCGTGGCGCTTCGTGCTGGCCGCCACCGCCGAGGCCGATGCCGATCCCCGCGCCAAGGCGACGCAATGGCTGCGCCGCTGGCTGGCGATGCGGCTGCAGCGGCCGGTGCAGGCGCTGAACCCGCAGCTTAGCTACCGCGAACTGGGTCTCACTTCGTTGGGCCTGGTGGCCTTGAGCGAGGAACTGAGCCGGCTGCTCGGCATCGCGGTGCTGCCTTCGGTGCTGTTCGAATACCCAAGCATCGCGCGCCTTGCCGAGCATCTGGCCGAGCAGCACGCCACGTTGCTGTTGCGCGTGCAGTCGATCCCGCTCCCGACCGCGGGTGCCTCTGCCGGCGGGCCGGTAGAGGCACCAGCTCCCGACCGCGTGGTGCTGTCCGTGCTGCAAGCCTATCGAAACGGCGCCCTGGACCATGCCCAGGCGCGCGCCCTGCTGGCCGAGGCCATGCCATGAACGCCGCCATGACCCTGGATCAAATCATCGCCTTGTACGAAGCCGGCCAACTCAGCGGCGATCAGGTAAGCCAAGCATTCGCGCGCTTGTCCGCCGGCACTGCTATCGCGGTAGATATCGAGTTGAGCGAAACGCAGCGCGGCTTGTGGTCCCTGCAAAAGGCCTATCCGCAGCTGTCGGCGTACAATGTGCCGTTTTGCCTGCGCCTGCCGGCGGATCTCGATCGAAAACGCTTTCTACGCGCCTGCGGCAGCCTGCTGGAACGCTGGCCCGTGCTGGGCGCTTCGGTCGAGCAGCGCGAGGGGCCGCTGCGGCTGCATGCGACGTCTGCTTCGGGCCTGTCGCTGGAGTACGGCGATGGTTCGGCATGGAGCGAGAGCGAACGTCTTGACTGGCTGCGCGAACGTATCGAGCAGCCTTTCGACCTAGCCAAGGGCCCGCTGACGCGGGCGCATTGGCTAAATGGTGCCGGCGGCGGTGAAAGCCTGTTCCTGCTGGTTGTCCATCACCTCGTGATCGACGGCGCTTCGGTGGGCCTGCTGCTGGCCGGGCTGCACGAGGCCTATCGGGCCTTGGGGAACGGCGAGGCAGTTCCGGGCACCAGCGGTAGCGACGGTTACGCGGGTTTCGTCCGCGCCGAGCGAACTCGGCTGCAAGGCGACGAAGCGTCGAAGCGCCTGGCTTATTGGCGCGAGCAACTGGCAGACGCGCCGAGCAGCCTGGGCTTGCCGCCGGATCGCGCGCGCGGCGCGACGCCGAGCTTCAAGGGGCGCACGCTGCGGCGTGAACTGCCGGCGGCGTTGAACGCTTCCTTGCAAGCTTATACCGAACGTCATGGGGTGTATCCGTCCACCTTGCTGCTGGCGGTGTTCCAGGGGCTGTTGAGCCGCCATGCAGGGCGCGACGACGTGGTGGTCGGCATGGCGATGGACGAACGCGACGCGGCCAGCGCCGGGCTGGTGGGCATGTTCGTGAACATGCTGCCGATGCGCGCGCGGGGGCTCGGCCGGCGCGGCTTCGGCGAGGACGTGCAGACCTTGCAGCGGCAGCTCGTCGATGCGATGGCACATGCTTATCCGTTTCCCGCGCTGGTGCGCGAGCTCGGTTTGAGCGGCAGTGACGCCTCGCCGTTGTTCCAGGCGGCGTTTCTCTACCAGGACACGCTCGATGTCGACGCGCTCGCCGAGGTGGAAGATTGGACCTGGGAGGAGGCGCTTTACCAGGAAGGCGAATACGAGTTGGTGCTGGAGGTGCGGGGCGGTCGGCAAAGTTATGCGCTGTATTTCAAATACGATCCCACGTTGTGGGACGAGCGCACGATCGAACGCTGGTTGGGACATTACCTGCATCTGCTCGAAGGTGTGCTGGCCGATCCGCGGAAGCGGCTGGGCGAGCATGAACTGCGCGACGAGCGCGAGCGTGCTCAATTGGCCAGTTGGCAGGGCGAAGTTCGAGATTGGGCGTTGACGCCGGTAGCAGCTTTGTTCGAGCGTCAGGTGGCGGTGAATGCACAAGCCTGGGCAGTGAGCGACGAGCAGCAGTGCTGGAGTTACGCGGAACTGGCTGCCCAGAGCTCGGCGATAGCCCAGCGCTTGCGTGCGCAGGGAATCGGCGCAGGATCGATCGTGGGTGTCTGCCAGAGCCGCAGCCCTTGGCTGCTGGCGAGTCTGCTGGGGATTTGGCAGGCAGGCGCGGCTTATGTGCCGCTGGATCCGGCGTACCCGGCCGAGCGCCTGCGCTACATGCTGGAAGACAGCGGTGCCGTCGCGGTGCTGAGCGATGCGACGCATCTGGCGCAGATTCAAACGTTGGCAGGCACGCTGCCGGTATGGACGGCGGACGTGCCGGAGTGGTCGGCATCGGCACCGCTGCCGATGCCGATGCCTCAACCGCAAGACCTGGCCTACGTTCTCTATACTTCAGGAAGCACCGGCCGTCCCAAGGGCGTTTGCATCAGCCACGGTGCACTGAGCAATTTCCTGCAATCGATGGTCGAGACGCCGGGATTGAAGGCCGGCGACCGCTTGCTCGCCGTCACGACGATCAGCTTCGATATCGCGGGGCTCGAACTGTACCTGCCGTTGATCGGCGGCGGTGAGTGCGTGTTGTGCTCGGCGGAGGTCTCTCGCGACGGCCGGCGCCTGAAGGCCGAAGTCGAGCGCGTGCACCCGACGCTCATGCAGGCGACGCCAGCAACGTGGTCGATGCTGTTTCATGCGGGCTGGCGCAACGCGGAAGGGCTGAAGGTGCTGTGCGGTGGCGAAGGGCTGCCAACCCGTCTGAAGCAGCGTTTCGACGAGATCGGTACGACCGTATGGAATCTCTACGGCCCCACCGAAACGACGATCTGGTCGACGCTGGCGAAGCTGGATGCCAACGCATCGATCCACATCGGACGACCTATAGCGAACACGCAAGCCTACGTACTGGACGAAGACGGCCGCGAACAACCAATCGGTATCGAAGGCGAACTGTATCTAGGCGGTGCCGGCCTCGCACAGGGCTACCACGGCCAGCCGGAGCGCACGTCCCAAGCCTTCATTGGTCACCCGCTTGGCAGGCTCTATAGAACCGGCGATCTGGCGCGCTGGCGCGCCGACGGCCAACTCGAGCATCGCGGCCGTTCGGACCAGCAAGTGAAGGTCAATGGCCACCGCGTGGAGCCCGGCGAAATTGAGGCGGTGCTGGAGCAGTCGGGCCTGGTGAAACAGGTGGCGGTAGTATTGCGCGAAGGCGCGCACGGTTCACAACTGGCCGCCTGGTGCGTACCGATAAAAACAACGCGTGGCGACACCCTGCTGGACTCGGTCCAGGTCCAAGCTTTGCAGGCGCAACTGCGCGATCGCGTACCGGCCTACATGCAGCCGTCCATCTGGCTGGGCACGGCGGCCTTGCCGCAAACGCCGAACGGCAAGGTCGACCGTCAGGCACTGCGCGCTCGCGCATTGCCTGCCCAAAGCGACGAAAAGGCACCGCCGAGGCCCATCGGGACAAGCCGCAATGCCGCGCGGCTGGAACTCGAATCGCGCCTGCAGGCCCTGTGGGCCGAGGTGCTGGAGCGCCCCACGGTCGGACGCGCCGAACGTTTTCTGGAAGCCGGCGGCAACTCCGTGGCGGCGGTGCTGCTGGCCGAGCGCATCCAGGCCGAGTTCGGCCGAGCGTTCGGCGTGGCACAAGTCTTCGCACATATCAGCGTGGCGGCACAAGCCGCCTATCTCGACGGTAGCGATCCGACTCCCGAAGCACCGGTTAATGAACCCATCGCGCCGCGAGCCATCGTCGCGGAGCCGAAACCAGACGCGAGCGGAATTGCCGAGGACACGTTGGCCATCATCGGCATCGCCTGCCACTTCCCCGGCGCTGAAAACCATCGCGCATTCTGGGACAACCTGCGCGCCGGCCACGACAGCGCCAGGCTATTCAGCCCCGAAGCGCTGCGCGCCGCCGGCGTGCCGGAGCGCCTGATCGCCGACCCGCAATACGTGCCGGTGCACTACGGCATCGAGGGCAAGGCTGAGTTCGACGCGGAATTCTTCAACCTGCCGCCGCGCACCGTAACGCGCATGGACCCGCCGTTCCGGCTGCTGCTGCAACACGCCTGGGCCGCGATCGAGGATGCCGGCTACACGCCCGAAGCGATTCCCGACACTGCCGTCTACATGGCCACGGGCGGCCCCTTGCGGTTGGCCGAACCGAGCGAACAAGGCAGCCCCGGCGATTCCGACGACTACGTGAATTGGCTGCTGGCCCAGCCCGGCACCGTGGCCACCATGGTTTCCTACCAGCTCGGCCTGCGCGGGCCTAGCTACGCGGTGCACGCGAACTGTTCCTCGTCGTTGGTGGGCATGCATGCGGCCGCGCAGAGCCTACGCAGCGGCGAGGTGCGCACCGCCCTGGTGGGCGCGGCCAGCCTGTTCGGCGATGACAGCCTGGGTTACCGCTACGAGCCGGGCCTGAACTTCTCCAGCGACGGCCACTGCAAGACCTTCGACTCGCGCGCCGACGGCCTGGTGGCCGGCGAGGGCGTGGCCGTGGTGCTGCTCAAGCGGGCGCGCGAGGCGGTGGCCGACGGCGACCACATCTACGCGCTGCTGCGCGGCGTAGCCGTGAACAATGACGGTGCCGACAAGGCCGGGTTCTATGCCCCGAGCGTGCGCGGCCAATCCGCGGTGATCGAGCAGGCGCTGCGCCAGGCTCGCATCGACCCGGCGCAGATCGGCTATGTCGAAGCCCATGGCACCGGCACGCGGCTCGGCGATCCGATCGAGGTGACGGCGCTCAGCGAAACCTATCGGCGCCATACGCAGGCGCTGCAGTACTGCGCGATCGGTTCGGTGAAGAGCAACCTCGGCCACCTTGACACGGCGGCGGGGCTGGCCGGCTGCATCAAGCTGGCGTTGAGCCTGAAACACGGTGAAATCCCGCCGACCCTGCATTACCAGCAGCCGAACCCCGCGATCGATTTCGCGGCTTCGCCGTTCTACGTGGCCGAGCGCCTGCAAGCTTGGCCGCCCGGCCCGCGCCTGGCCGGCTTGAGCGCCTTCGGCATCGGCGGCACCAATACCCACGCGATCCTCGAAGCCTGGCCGCTATCGGTCGCCCGGCAGCAGCCAGAGCCTGCGCCTGGCGTGCCGCAGGTGCTGCCGCTGTCGGCCATGCAGGCCGATCGCCTGCCGGTGTACGTACGACGCCTCGCAGCGTTCCTGCGCGGCCCGCACGCGGTCTCGCTGCGCCTGGCCGACGTCGCCTACACGTTGCAGACGGGCCGACGCGCGATGCGGGCGCGTTGCGCCTTTGTCGCCGAAACGCTCGATCAACTGCTGGCGGCGCTGGATGGCTATGTCGCCATGGATGATGCCAGCTTGATGCTCCCCCAGCCCACGCCGGCGGCTGGCTGGCAACTGCAGCGCGATGCCTATGCACTGGCCGCTGCCTGGCGGCAAGGCGAGTCGATCGACTGGCAGGCGCTGCAGACGGCCGCGCCGTGGTCGGCGCACCGCGTCAGCCTGCCGACCTATCCGTTCGTGCCGAAGCGCTGGCCGCGCCCGGCGGCCCAGGTCGCGTCCGGCGCGCAGGCTGCCGTGTTGCACCCGTTGCTGCACGGCAATACCAGCGACTTCGCCGGCCATCGCTACAGCTCGCGCTTCGGCGGCGAGGAGTTCTTCCTGGCCGATCACGTGATGGGCGGCCACAAGGTCCTGCCGGGCGTGGCGCATCTGGAAATGGCTCGCGCGGCCTTCGCTCAGGCGATCGCCGCCCCGCACATCCCGCTCGAACTGCGCGACGTGGTGTGGATCCGCCCGGTCGGCGTGGATGCGCCACTGGACGTCCATACGGCCTTGCGGCCGCGAGCCGACGGTTCAGCCGATTTCGAGATATACAGTCAGCCGGATGCCGCTAGCGAACGCATTATGCACAGTCAGGGCCGCGCGATGCGGGTCGAGACGGCTGCCGCCGAGCCGCTGGAGCTGGACGCGCTGCGTCGGCAGATCGCGCAGGCGCATCGCGATGCCGCAAGCTATTATCGCGACTTCCAGCAAGGCGGAGCCAGCTACGGCCCTGCCTTCCGCGCGCTGGAGCAACTTTGGTTGGGCGACGGACAAGTACTCGCCAGGTTGATCCTGCCCGCGGTGCTGCACGAGGGTGCCGAGCGCTACGGTCTACATCCGAGCCTGCTCGACGCGGCCGTGCAGGCCGCTTTCATCGGTATCGACGCGATGCGTGCCGCCGCCGGCGTGGCGGGCGCGGAGCAGGGCGGCTCCTTGCCGTTCGAACTGAAGCGCGTTCAACTGCTGGTGCCTTGCCAGCCCGCCATGTGGGCCTGGGTGCGCTATACCCAGGGCGTCGGCGCGGGCGACCGGGTGCAGCGTATGGACGTCGATCTGTGCGACGAGCAAGGGCGGATCTGCGTGCGCCTGTATGGTCTGGCCCGCCTGGCCATGCAGGCATCGAAACCCGCTGCGCCATCGCTGCAGCTGCCGCAGTGGGAAGACGCGCCGCTCGATCGAGGCGCCGCCTCGCCGCCATATGCGCAACGGTTGCAAGTGCTGTGTGCGGTACCGGCGCACGGGCTCGAACTCGAATCCGGCACGGATCTCGTCGAGCGTCTCGAAGCCGGCACCGGCCTGGACAGCGTGCAAGACTACGCGTTGCGTCTGTTGGCCCGCGTCCAGTCCTTCATGCGGAACAAGCCGCGCGGCCGCTGCCTGTTGCAAGTGGTGATCCCGGCCGAGGGTGAAATGGCTTGCCTGGCGGCCCTGGCCGGCCTGGTGTACTGCCTGCGCCTGGAACATCCGGGCGTGAGCGCGCAGCTGATCGCCGTGAACCCGGAGATCGCCGCGCCTGCGCTGGCGGCCCTGCTCCGGGAAGAAGGCCGCGGCGAGGCTGCCGACGCGCAAGTCCGTCATCTGCACGGACGGCGCCAGCGCAAGGCACTCGCGGCGCTGGCGCTGCCCGCGGCGGCCTCGGCGCCGCAGCCGTGGCGGCAGGGCGGTGTCTACCTGATCACCGGCGGCGCCGGCGGCCTGGGCCGCCTGTTTGCGCAGGAGATCGCGGCCCGTTGCGAGGGTGCCGGCATCGTTCTGCTGGGGCGTTCGGCCCTGTCTCCCGAACAAGCGGTCTGGATCGAGCGGCTGAGCCGGAACGGCACGCGCGTGATCTATTGCCAGGCCGACGTTACCGACGCCGCGGCGGTCGAAGCCGCCGTGCGTGCGGCGCGCGAACTCGGCCCCTTGCGCGGCGTGCTGCACGCGGCCGGCGTGTTGCGCGACGGCCTGCTGCTGAACAGGACCGAGGAGCAGGCGCGGGCGGTGCTGGTGCCGAAGCTGGCCGGCAGCCTAGCCCTGGACCGCGCCACGCGCGAGCTGGACCTCGACTTCTTCGTGTTGTTTTCCTCGATATCGGCGCTGGGCAGCGTTGGACAGAGCGATTACGCCGTGGCCAACGCTTTCCTCGACGAATTCGCGCACTGGCGCGCGGTCGCCGTGGCTCGCGGCGAGCGTCGCGGCCGCAGCCTCGCCATCGCTTGGCCGCTGTGGGCCGAAGGCGGCATGCGCCCGGCCGCCGCCGCGCTGGCCGGCGTGCCCGGGGCCTTGCGGCAGGTCGCGCTGCCGAGCGCGCAGGGGCTGGCCTGCTTCTACCAGGCGCTGGCCAGCGCCCATGCGCAGGTCGTGGTGCCGGCCCCGGCCCCGGCCGCGCCTGCGGCACCGGCGGCATTGTCTTTGGCCGCCAGCGTCGCCGCTGCCGCCGTCACCGCCGTGTCGCCGGCTCCCCCCGCGCCTTCCTCCATTCCGTCCACGCACAAGGCATCATCCATGGCTAGCGCAGCCGTTTCCACGATCGACATCGAGGCTCTCGGCGCGCGCCTGTGCGGCGTGGTGCTGGGCCTGGTCACACAGCTGCTGGGCGTTCCGGCCGAGCAGGTCGACCTGGATGAGGAGTTCAACGCCTTCGGCTTCGATTCGATCAGCCTGACCAACCTCGCCAACCATCTCAACCAGGAACTGCGCCTGAACCTGACGCCGGCGATTTTCTTCGAGCACGCCTCGGTCAATCGCTTCGTCGAGCACCTGCTGGCCGAGCATGCCGAGCGCCTGGACTTCTTGGTGCCAGCTTCGGCCCTCGTGAGCCCGGTCGTCGCCGCAGCGCCGGCCATCGCGCCCCCGCGCGCCGAACCTGAGCCGGCCGCCGTGAGCGCGGCAGCAGCGGAGCACGACGACATTGCCATCATCGGCATGAGCGCGCGCCTGCCGATGGCGGCTGACCTCGCCCAGTTCTGGGGCAACCTGCTGGCCGGGCGCGACTGCATCAGCGAGATCCCGGCCGATCGCTGGGACTGGCGCGAGATCTACGGCGACCCGCTGCGCGAGCCGAACAGGACCGACGCCAAGTGGGGCGGCTTTATCGATGGCGTGGCCGATTTCGATCCCCTGTTCTTCGGCATCTCGCCGCGCGAGGCCGAGGCGATGGACCCGCACCAGCGCCTGCTGATGAGCCATGTCTGGCAGGCCTTGGAGGATGCCGGCTACACCCGCCAGGCCTTATCCGGCAGCGATACCGGCGTGTTCGTCGGGCTCGGCGGCAGCGACTACGGCCAGCGCGTGGTGGCGGCCGACGGCGGCGTGGAGGGCCACACGCTGATGGGCCTGCTGCCCTCGATGGCACCGGCGCGCATGAGCCACTTCATGAACTGGCACGGCCCCAGCGAGTTCATCGACACCGCCTGCTCGTCCTCCCTGGTGGCGGTGCATCGCGCGGCGCAGGCGATCGCGGCCGGCGATTGCAGTCTGGCGGTGGTCGGCGGCGTGATGGCGATCCTCTCGCCGACCGCGCACATCGGTTTCAGCAAGGCCGGCATGCTGAGTAAGGACGGCCGCTGCAAGACCTTCTCCAGCGAGGCCGACGGCTACGTGCGCGGCGAGGGCGTGGGCATGCTGGTGCTCAAGCGCCTGTCGGCCGCGCGCGCCGACGGCGACTGCATCCATGCGGTGATCCGCGCCAGCGCAGTTAACCACGGTGGCCGCGCCAACACGCTGACCTCGCCCAATCCCGCCGCCCAGGCCGAGCTGATCGAAAGCGCCTGCCGCAAAGCCGGCGTGGCGGTCGAGCAGATCGGCTATATCGAGGCGCACGGCACCGGTACCCGGCTCGGCGATCCGATCGAGATCAACGGGCTCAAGAGCGCCTTCAAGTCCTTGGGGCACGGCGCGGGCGAGGCCTGGTGCGGCCTGGGCTCGGTGAAGACTAATATCGGCCACCTAGAGCTGTCGGCCGGCATCGCCGGGCTACTCAAGCTGGTCCTGCAGTTGCGTCATCGCACGCTGGTGGCGAGCCTGCATTGCGAGCAGGTCAACCCCTATATTGAGCTGGAAGGCAGCCCGTTCTACCTGGTGCGCGAGAATCGCCCCTGGCCGGCAGGCCGGGATGCTTCCGGCCGCCCGGTGCCGCGCCTGGCCGGCGTGAGCTCGTTCGGTTTCGGCGGCGTCAATGCGCACGTGCTGGTGCAGGAGCATCTCGCCGATCCGCTGCCGGTGGACGACGAGGCACCCGCGCTGATTGTGCTCTCGGCTCGTAGCGAGGCCGCCTTGCGCGAGCGCGCCCGGGACCTGCTCGCCTACCTGGGGCGCCGCGGCCTGGATCGGCCTGCCGTTGCCGCCGCTTCCGACGATCGGCGCGCCGAACTGGAGCAGAACATCCGCGTGGCTCTGGCCGGGCTGCTCGACGTCGACGCGCGGGAGATCAGCGTCAACGAGAGCTTCGAGGCTTACGGCCTGGATGCCCTGGCCAGGAACCGCCTGGCCGCCGCGCTCGACGAAAGCTCGCCCGCGCTGCTGGCCGGTGCCCTGCGCGCTGGCTCGGTGGCGCAGCTCGCCGACGAGTGGCTGGCCGCACAGGGCCATGCGCCGGCATTGGCAGCGGCACCGTTGGCCGAGCCGGCGATTCGCCTGGGCGACCTGGCTTATACGTTGCAGGTCGGCCGCGAGCCGATGGAGCATCGGCTCGGCTTCATGGCGGCTTCGTTCGTGCAGCTGCGCGAACGTTTGCAGGCCTTCCTCGACGGGCAGGACGGCATGCCGGAGCTGCATCGCGGACAGTCGAAATCGGGCAAAAACGGCCTGTCCCTGCTGAGCGACGACGACGACATGGACGGCACGCTGGCCTCCTGGGCGGCGAAGAAGAAATACGCGCTGATGCTGAAGCTGTGGGTTAACGGCCTGGAGCTGGACTGGCGCCTGCTGCATGCGGGTCAGCAACCCCGGCGTATCAGCCTGCCGGCATATCCCTTCGATTACCGGCGCTGTTGGGTCGGCGAGACGCCCGCGGCGGCCACGCAGGAACCCGGCAAGGCCGTTGAGCCGGCGGCGCTCGCCGATACGAGCGATGAGACGGCCAAGGCCGAACCGGCGCAATTCCTGCTGCCGGTCTGGGACGCCGTCCATCCCGATCTGCTCGAGGACACGTCGCCGCAAGGCCGCATCCTGCTGTGCGGCGACGACGAAGCCATCCTCGGCGTCTGGCGCGGCGGTGCGGCTGAGCAGGCACCGTTGGTGGTGCGACCGGGCACAAGCATCGAGGCCTTGAGCGCGCAGCTGGCCGTGGCCGGCACGATCGGCGAGGTGCTGTTCGTCGCACCCGACATGGCCGATCTCGGCATCGGCGACGCGCAGCTGATGATCGAAGCACAGCAGCAGGGCGTGCTGGGCCTGTTCCGCCTGATCAAGGGGCTGCTCGCGACCGGTTATGGCCTGCGCGATTTGGCCTGGACGGTGGTCACCACCCAGGCGGTGGATCTCGGCGATGGTCTGCCGCCGCGGCCCGCTCATGCCGGCATCCACGGCCTGGCCGGCGCGATGGCGCGCGAATATCCACACTGGCGCCTGCGCCTGGTCGACGTGTCGGCCGGCGAAGCCGGCGACTGGCCGATCTGCTGGCGCCGCCTGCCGCACACCGAGGGCGGTGCCGCCTGGTGTCGTCGTGGGGGCGAATGGTTCCGCCAGCGCCTGCTACCGTACCAGCCCGACACGACCGGCACGACGGACACGTCGCTGCCTTACCGGCAGGGCGGTGTCTACCTGGTGATCGGCGGCGCGGGTGGCCTCGGCGAGGCCTGGAGCCGTCACATGATCGAGCGCTACCAGGCCCGGCTGATCTGGCTGGGGCGCAGCGCGTCCGACGCGCGGATTCGCGAGCGCATCGATGCGCTGGCCGCCCTCGGGCCGGCGCCGCGCTACGTCCAGGCTGACGCCGGCGACGAAGCCGCCTTGCGCCGCGCTGCCGCCGAGATCGGCCGCGAGTTTCCGCGCCTGCACGGTATTGTGCACTCGGCTCTGGTGCTGGCCGACCAGGGCCTGGCCTCGATGCCGGAAGTCGAATTTGCCGGCGCGCTGGCCGCCAAGGTCGATACCGCTGTGCTGACCACGCACGTGTTCGCGAACCAGCCGCTGGACTTCGTGCTGTTCTTCTCGTCGATGATGTCCTTCGGCCGCGCGGCGGGGCAGAGCAACTACGCCGCCGGCTGCGTGTTCGCCGATGTCTATGCGCGCCGCCTCGCGCAGCTCGTCAGCTACCCGGTGAAGATCGTCAACTGGGGTTACTGGGGCAGCGTGGGCATCGTCAGCCGTGCCGATTACCAGGCGCGCATGCGCCGGGCCGGCATCGGCTCGATCGAACCCGCCGAGGGCATGCGGGCGCTGGAGGTGCTGCTGCGCGCGCCGGTGCCTCAACTCGGCTTCGTGAAGGCGCGGGCCGGCGCGAGCGGCGACAGCGTGCGCCAGTATCCCGACACGATCCCCGCGGTGGCTGCGCGGGTGGTACTCGATACGCCGCCGCCGGTGTTGCGCCGTGAGGACCTGCTGTTCGCCGACCAGCGCCTGGAAAGTCTGGTCAGGGGCTTGCTGGCGCGGCAGCTGGCAGCGCTCGGTGAGCGCCCGGTGCTGCCGCTCTATCAGCGCTGGTTGGCAGAAAGCCGGCGCGTGCTGGCCGAAACTCCGGTGCCGTCAGCCCCGGCCGAGGCGCTGTGGCGCGAATGGGTCGACCATGCGCAGACGCGTCGTCGCCTTGACGGCAGCACACCCGAGCTGGACCTGTTGCAGACCTGCCTGCAGGCGCTGCCGGCGATCCTGCTCGGCCAGCGTCCTGCCACCGAGGTGCTGTTCCCGCAATCTTCGCTGTCTCTGGTGGAGGCGATCTATCGCGGCAATCCGGTGGCCGACCTGTTCAACGGCCGGCTCCAGCAATGGGTGCTGGCCTATTTGCGCGAGCGCTTGGCGTGCGACCCGCAAGCGCGGCTGCGGATCCTCGAGATCGGCGCCGGCACCGGCGGCACCAGTGCGGGCCTGCTGGCGGCCCTGCAACCGCTGCGCAAACACATCGCCGAATACAGCTTCACCGACGTCTCGCGCGCCTTCCTGATCCAGGCGCAGGATCGTTTCGCCGCCGGTTTCCCCGGCCTCGTCACGCGCTTGTTCGACGTCGAGCAGCCGCTGGCCGCGCAAGGCCTGCCCGCTGATCATTTCGACCTGGTGGTCGCCGCCAACGTGCTGCACGCGACCAGCGAGATCCGCACGGCCCTGCGCAATGCCAAGGCGGCCTTGCGCAAGGGCGGCGTGCTGCTGCTAAACGAGATCGCCGGGCAGTCGCTGTTCACGCATCTGAGTTTCGGCTTGCTGGAAGGCTGGTGGCGCTATCGCGACCCGGCCGTGCGACTGCCGGCCAGCCCGGCGCTGAGCCCGGAGAACTGGGCGCGCGTGCTGCGCGAGGAGGGCTTCAGCGAGATCGGTTTCTTGTTGAAGGAGCGGCTCGAGCTTGGCCAGCAACTGGTGGTCGCGCAGAGCGATGGGTTGGTCCGGCAGGCCGGGGCCAACGTCGAGGCTGAAGTAGGCCGGCATACTCATACTTTATCCGTGGCACCGATCACCACCGCAACCGCTCCGCCTGCAAGCCGGGCAGCGCCGGCAGTGACGATCGAATCCGTTGCGCTCGCAACCATCAGCGAACCGGTCGCGATCGACGCCGGCGTGCACCGCGTGCTGCTGGAGGAGCTGGCCCGCACGCTGAAACTCGACGTGGCCGAAATCGACACGCAGATGCCGTTCTCCGATTACGGAGTCGATTCGATCCTCGGCGTGGGCTTCGTCAAGCAGATCAACGATCGCCTTGGGCTCGATCTCAACGCCACGGTCCTGTTCGAGCACAGCTCGTTCGAGCGGCTGGTGGCGCACATCCTGCAGCGTCATCGCCAGGAGGCCGCCGCCGCGCTGGCGGCCGACGCTGCCGCGTCCGCGAATACGACCGCACATGCGCCTTCTCCCGCCGCGGCTGCCACGTCGTTCGAGCCGGCGCGAGCGAGCGTCTATGTCGCCGAGCCGATCCCCGCGGCGGCGGCTGAGTTCCGCCAGGCCGAGGCAGGGCGGGTGGAAATCGCCGTGATCGGCATGTCGGCCCAGGTGCCGGGTGCTACCGATGTCGAGGCCTTCTGGCACAACCTAATGCACGGCGTGGACGGCGTCACCCAGCTGCCCACCGCCTACCTGGATCGTACGCGTCAGGGCGACGACGACCAGGCCTACTACCCGTGGGGCGGTACCCTGGCCGAGCGCGCCTGTTTCGATCCGCAGTTCTTCAGCATTTCGCCGCGCGAAGCCAAGTCGATGAACCCGCATCAGCGCCTGGTGCTGCAGGAAAGCTGGAAGGCGTTGGAGGATGCCGGCTACGACCCGCGCAGCTTGGCGGACCGCCGCGTCGGCAGTTTCGTCGGCGCCGAGCCGGCCGGTTATTTCCACGAGACCTTCACTGGCTCGTCGGACGCCATCATTGCCTCGCGTCTGGCGTATTTCCTCAACCTCAAGGGGCCGGCCCTGGTGATCAACACCGGCTGCTCCTCCTCGGCCACGGCGATCCACTTGGCCTGCGAAAGCCTGCGCCATGGCGAAAGCGAAATGGCGCTGGCGGGCGGCGTGTATGCCGTGCTGAACGAAACCGGCCTGGTCAGCCTGGCCCAGCTCGACATGCTGTCGAACAGCGGGCGCTGCCAAAGCTTCGACGCGGCGGCCGACGGCACGGTGTTTTCCGAGGCGGTTGGCATGGTGGTGCTCAAGCGCATGGACGACGCGCTGCGCGACGGCGATCCGATCTATGCCAGCATCGTCGCCAGCGGCATCAACCAGGACGGTGCCAGCAACGGCATCACCGCGCCCAGCGGCGAGGCGCAGGAGCAGTTGTTGCTCGAAACCTATCGCAAGTTCGGCGTCGATCCGCGCCGCATCGGTTATGTCGAGGCGCACGGCACCGGCACGCGCCTGGGCGATCCGGTCGAAGCCAATGCGCTGCTGCGCGCGTTCCGTGCTCACACGGCGGATCGCGACTACTGCGCGGTCGGCAGCGCCAAGGCCCATATCGGCCATACCGCCGCCGCCTCGGGCGTGATCGGCCTAGTCAAGCTGCTGCTAATCCTCAAGCATGGCCGCACGCCGGGCCTGCTGCATTTCTGCAAACTTAACCCGCTAATCGAATGGCAGGATTCGCCGTTCTTCATCCCTACCATCAATCGCGACTGGCCGGCCGAGCCGGGACAGCCGCGCATGGCCGCGCTCAATTCTTTCGGCCATAGCGGCACCAACGTGCACCTGGTGCTGAAGGAGCATGTCGAGCCGGTGGTGGTCGTGGCCGCCGCTGCCGACGCGCGGCAGCAGCCGGGCTGGCACCTGCTGCCCTTGTCGGCTACCAATGAAACCCGGCTGCGTGCCTATGCCGGTAAGCTCGCGCGGTACCTGCGAGAAGCGGGCGAGGGTGTGAACCTGGGCGATGTCGCGCATACCCTGCAGCACGGGCGCATCGAGCTGAAGCGTCGCTGGTGCCTGTTGGTGGAGGATGCGCCGAGCGCACTCGCGCAACTGCAGGCCTATGCCGCCGACGCGGACGCCGCCGGCGTGCACGGCCTGGCCGACGGCAGCCTGGCGGCGGACCGGATCGACGCCTCGGCACCCGAGCATCTGGCCCTGCTGGCCCGGCGCTGGGCCGGCGGCGCGAAGGTCGACTGGCCGCTGGCCGGCCATGCTGCGCGCCGCATCCGCCTGCCCAGCTATCCCTTCTCTCGCGACCAATACTGGATGGACGGTGCGCTGGCAGCGCCTGCGCCCGCGCCGATGCATCCCTTGCTGCATGCCCGCGCCGATACGGCGGCCGGCTCGCGCTTCAGTGTGCGGCTCAGCGGCGAGGAAGCCTTTTTCCGAGATCACCGCATCCTCGGCCGCCCGACCTTTCCCGGCGCGGCCTACTTGGAAATGGCCGGAGCCGCGACCGCGCGCGTGCTCGGCACCGAGGCGCTGCGCTTGAGCGTAGTGGTGTGGAGCCGGCCGCTGCAGCCCTCGGCCGCCGGCGTTGAGCTGGGCATCGAATTGCAGGCGCAGGGCGATGGCCGCCTGCGCTTCGAGATCGCGGCCGCGGGGCAGATCCACTGCCAGGGTTTGGCCGCCGCCGTCGATGCTCGCGATAACGAATTCGAGCGCCAGGATCTCGGCGCGCTGCTGGCGCGCATGGACGGGCAGGGTGTCGGCCACGATGCCTGTTACGCCGCCTTCGACGCCGTCGGTATCCACTACGGCCCCAGCCATCGCGCGATCGAGCATCTGCATCTTGGCCGCGGCGAGGCGCTGGCACGGCTGGTGCTGAATCCCGCGGCCGCGCGCGATGCCGACGCCTACCGCCTGCATCCGGGCCTGCTCGACGCGGCCCTGCAGGCCACGCTGGGCCTGAGCGCTGGCAGCGCGCGCGGTGCCTACGTGCCGTTCGCGCTGGAGAGACTGGTGCTGCGCGCCTCGACCGGCCGCCAGCTGTGGGCCTGGGTGCGCTACACGTCGGGCAGCAGTCCCGACGAGGCCGTGCGCAAGTACGACATCGACCTGTTGGACGACCAGGGTGGCGTGATCGCGCGCTTGTCAGGCTTCGCCTTCCGGCCCGCCGAGGCGACGACGTCCTCTGTCGACCCGGTGCTGCTGTGGCGCCGCGACTGGCAGCCCGACTCCGCCCCGCTCGCTGGCGATGCCGTGCCGACGCGGCGCAGCGTGCTGATCTCGGATCGTGCCGCCGCCTGGCGCTTCGACGAGCCGGCCGACGGCTCGCTGTTGGCGCATCTCCAGATTAACAGTGCCCAGGAAGCCCCCGACCAGTGGTATAGACGCGTGCTGGGCGAATTGTTCGATTTGGTCAAGGCACAAGCCCAGGCGGTGCAAGCCTGCCTGCTGCAAGTGCTGGTGCCGGCATCGGGCCAGGCCACGCTGCTGTCCGGCTTGTCGGGCCTGTTGTGCACGGCGACGCTGGAATTCCCGCGTCTGTCCACCCAGCTGCTGGCATTCGACACGGCCCCGGTCGGGCTGGCGGCCCTGCTCGAGGCGAACGCGCGGCAGCCGTGGCGGGCCCAGCTTCGCTATCAGGGCGGCACGCGGCTGGTGCCGGCCTGGACCGAACTGGCCGGCAGCGCCGGGATCCTGCCGCTGCCCTGGCGCGAGCATGGCGTGTATCTGCTGACGGGCGGCTTGGGTGGCCTGGGCCGCCTGCTCGCCGAGGAGATCCTGAGCCAGGCGCCGGCCGCCACCGTCGTGCTGTGCGGCCGCGCCGCGCCCGACGCGCAGGCCACGCAATGGCTGCGAGCCACCGGCGCGAACGGCCAACTGCTGTATCGACAGGCCGACGTGGCCGATGCCGCGCAAGTGCGTGCCCTGGTGGCTAAAACCGTGGAGCGCTTCGGTGCTCTGCATGGCGTGATCCACAGCGCCGGCGTGCTTCGCGACGGCTACCTGCCGGGCAAGACCGTCGCGCAGATCGACGCCGTGCTGGCGCCCAAGGTGGCCGGCACGGTGAACCTAGACGAGGCCACCCGGGCGCTGGACCTGGACCTGTTCGTGCTGTTTGCCGCCGGCGCGGGCGTGCTGGGCAATCCCGGCCAGGCCGACTACGCCGCCGCCAATGCCTTCCTGGACGCCTATGCCGGCTGGCGCAACCAGCAAGCCGCCGAGGGCCGGCGACGCGGCCAGGCCGTGGCGATCGACTGGCCGCTGTGGGCCGAGGGCGGCATGCGCATCAGCGACAGCCTGCGCGAGGCGATCGAGGCCGGCAACGGCATGCGCGCGCTGGCGCGCGGCGAGGGCATGAGCGCGCTGTATCGCGGCGTCGCCAGCCGGGAAGCGCAATTGCTGGTGGGCGTGGGTGACCACGCGCGCCTACGCGCCTGGATGCAGCGCTTGCACGCCGAGCCGGCGGCCAAGCCGGTGCAAGCCGGCTTGGCGCCCGGTGCCGGCCGCGCGCTGCGCGACCGGACGCGCCAGTTCCTGATCGACAGCGCCGCATCGGTCCTGGAGTTGCAGCCACAGGACCTGGATCCGCGCGACGAGCTCAGCGACTACGGCTTCGATTCGATCACCTTCACCGAGCTCACCCACCGGCTGAATCGCCAGTTCGATCTGGAACTGGTGCCCACGGTGCTGTTCGAGCAGCCGACCATCGCCAAGCTAACGGCGCATCTGCTGGAGAGCTTTCCCGATGTGCTGGCGCGGGCCTTCCCCGAGGACGTGGCCGCTCCGCAGCCGCTCGTCGTGAAACCCGAGCCGCCGGCCGTGCAATCGGCTTCTCGGTCGACCGTCGAGATGGCGGCACCGTCGCCGTCGAGCGCCGGCTCTGAAGGCGCGGTGGCCATCATCGGCATGAGCGGGCGCTTCCCCGGCGCGCCGGACCTGGCCGGTTTCTGGCAGGTGCTGGCCGAGGGCCGCGACTGCATCGGGGAGATTCCCGCCGACCGCTGGGATTGGCGCCAGTACTACGGCGACGCCAGCCAGGGCGGCCGGCACACGCGCGTCAAGGAGGCTGGCTTCATCGAGGGCGTGGCTGAGTTCGATCCGCTGTTCTTCGGTATCACGCCGCGCGAAGCCGAGCTGATGGACCCGCAGCAGCGCCTGCTGCTCACTCACGCCTGGGCTGCCATCGAGGATGCGGGCTACGCGCCGTCGAGCCTCGCGGGCGGGCGCACGGCGATTTTCGTGGGCACCGCGCCGAGCGGCTACAGCAGTCTGATCGAACAGGCCGCGATGGGCCTGGACGGCCACAGCTCGACGGGCTCGGTTGCCTCGGTGGGCCCCAACCGTCTGAGTTACCTGCTGGACCTGCACGGGCCCAGCGAGCCGGTGGAAACCGCTTGCTCCAGCGCTCTGGTGGCGATCCATCGCGCGGTGCGCGCGATCCGCCACGGTGACTGCGAGACTGCACTGGCCGGCGGCATTAACACCATCGTGCTGCCCGAGGTGCATATCAGCTTCGACAAGGCCGGCATGCTGAGCCCCGACGGCCGCTGCAAGACTTTCTCGCGCCATGCCGACGGCTACGGGCGCGGCGAGGGCGTCGGCATTCTGTTGCTCAAGGACCTGGCGGTGGCCGAGCGCGACGGCGACGCGATCCACGCGGTAATCCGCGGCACCGCTGAAAACCACGGCGGGCGCGCCAGCTCGCTGACCGCGCCGAATCCTAAGGCGCAGGCCGAGTTGATTAAGGCCGCCGTGCGCGATGCCGGCATCGACGCGGCTAGCATCGGCTACATCGAGACGCACGGCACCGGCACCGCGCTCGGCGACCCGATCGAGATCAACGGGCTGAAGGCAGCCTTCGAGGTGTTGCGCAGTGAGGCCGGCGCGAGCGCGCCGGTGCCGGACAGCTGCGCGCTGGGTTCGGTCAAGACCAACATCGGCCACCTGGAGCTGGCCGCCGGCGTGGCCGGCGTGATCAAGGTGGTGCTGCAGCTGCGCCATCGCACGCTGGCCCGCAGCCTGCATGCCGAGGAGCCGAATCCCTACATCCGCCTGGAGGGCAGCCCCTTCCACCTGCTGGGCGACACGCGGCCCTGGCCGGCACCACGAGACGCCGGCGGCCGGCCGCTGCCGCGTCGCGCCGGAGTCAGCTCGTTCGGCTTCGGTGGCGTCAACGCGCATGTGCTGCTGGAGGAATACGTGGCGGCGCCCGACGTGTCGCTCGCAAGCGAGCACGGCCCGCACCTGTTCGTGCTGTCGGCCCGGCAGCCGGCGCGCCTGATGGAGCAGGCCGCGCAGCTCGCGGCCTTCCTCCGCTACGAGGCGCGGCCCACGCTCGCTGAGCTGATTCACACCTTGCAAATCGGTCGCGACGCGATGGAGGAACGCGCCGCTTTCCTGGTGGCCGACTACGCGGAGTTGGTGCAGCGGCTTGACGAGTTCGTCGCCGGGCGCGCTGCCGGCACCTGGCTGCATCGCGGCCGCGCGCGCCACGACAGCGAGGCCGCCGCGCTGTTCGACAACCTGGACGAACAGCGCGAGGCTGTGCGCGACTGGCTCGCCCAGGGCCGCCACGACAAGCTGCTGCGGCTCTGGACGCAGGGGCTGGAGGTCGACTGGCGGGTGCTGCATGCCGGTCCGCCGCCGCGCCGTGCGCACCTGCCCACCTATCCCTTCGCGCGTGAGAGCTACTGGCCGCGGCCGGCGCGCCCGGCCGTCCGGCCCGAGACGCGCGTGAGCCCGCCGATGCAGGCGGCCAACGAAGACGAGCTGAACCGGCACAGCGCCTTGCTGGACCGGCTCATTCACCGACAGATCAGTGCCGACGAAGCGGTTCGTCTGGCGCGCCGTCAGGAACACTCATGACCGACCACGTTGCAGAGATCTATCGTCAAGTCGCCGCCGCCCAATTGAGCAAGGACGAGGCCCTGGCGCGGCTTCGCCAGGTGCAGGAACAGGACGCGCTGGAGGTGCCGGATGCCCGGCCCGCGTCCGCGCGGGCCGCCGCTGGCACGCGCGAGGCGGTAGCGCAGGCGCTGGCGGCGCTCTATGCGGCCCAGTCGAAGATCGCGCTCGAGGCCATCGACCCGCTGGAGCCGCTCGAATCCTATGGCATCGATTCGATCGTAATCGCCGGGATGAACCGCGAGCTGGGCGAGCGCTTCGAAGGCTTGTCCAAGACGCTGTTCTTCGAACATCGCACGCTCGACAGTCTGGCGGGGTTCCTGTTGCGCGAGCATGAGGCGGCCTGCCGGGCGTGGCTGACGCCGGTCACAGCGGCGGCAGAAGCACCGGCTGCCGCGGCATCGGCAACGGCCGCACAGGTGATCGCAACGGCAGGAACGGCACCGGCAAATCCAGCGAACACTGGCGAAATCGTTGCACCCGCAACCGCTGGCGCAGCGGCCACATCCGCGGCCGATACGACCGCTTGGGCCCCGATCGGAATCGTCGGCCTGGCCGGGCGCTATCCGCAGGCGGCCGATCTCGATGCGTTCTGGCGTAACCTGCGCGAGGGCCGCGACTGCATCGTCGAGGTGCCGGCCGAGCGCTGGCCGCTGGACGGCTTCTACGAGCCCGATCCGGATCGGGCGATCGCCAGCGGTCGCAGCTACGGCAAGTGGGGCGGTTTCCTGGAAGGCTTCGCCGATTTCGACCCGCTGTTCTTCAACATCTCGCCTCTCGAGGCGATGGGCATGGACCCGCAGGAACGCCTGTTCCTGCAGAGCGCCTGGCATGCGCTGGAAGACGCCGGCTACACGCGCGACAGCCTGGCCGAGCGCTGCGGCGGCCGCGTCGGCGTGTTCGCCGGCGTGACGCGCACCGGCTTCGGCCTGCTCGGTCTCGAGGCCTGGCACGAGGGCCGCACGGTGTTCTCGCAGCCGGCCTTCAGCTCGATACCGAACCGTGTATCCTATGCGCTCGACCTGCGCGGGCCCAGCCTGCCGGTTGACACTATGTGCTCGTCCTCACTGACGGCGATCCACGAGGCCTGCGCGGCCCTGCATCGCGGCGATTGCGCGATGGCGTTGGCCGGCGGCGTGAACCTGTGCGTGCACCCGGCCAGCTACGTGGGCCTGGCAACCGGCAAGATGCTGTCCAGCGAGGGCCGCTGCCGCAGCTTCGGTGCTGGCGGCGACGGCTACGTGCCGGGCGAGGGCGTGGGCGTGGTGGTGCTCAAGCCGCTGGCCGCGGCGCTGGCCGACGGCGATCGCATCCATGGCGCGATCCGCGCCACCAGCGTCAACCACGGCGGGCGCACCAACGGCTTCACGGTGCCCAATCCGGCGGCGCAGGCCGAGCTGATCGCCGAGAGCCTGCGCAAGTCCGGTATCCATCCGCGCGCGATCGGCTACATCGAGGCGCATGGCACCGGCACCGCGCTCGGCGACCCGATCGAGGTCAGCGGCCTGGCGCAGGCCTTCGCGCCGCATACGCGGGAGTGCGGCTTCTGCCCGCTCGGTTCGGCCAAGTCGAACCTGGGCCATCTGGAGGCCGCCGCCGGCATAGCCGGCCTGACCAAGGTACTGCTGCAAATGCGCCACGGCGAGCTGGTGCCGAGCCTGCATGCCGAGCAACTGAACCCGAACATCGATTTCGACGGCACGCCCTTCGTGGTGCAGCGCGAACTCGCGCCCTGGGCCGAGCCGGAGCTGGACCTGGATGGCCAGGCGCGTCTTTATCCGCGCATCGCCTCGGTGTCCTCGTTCGGCGCCGGCGGTGCCAACGCGCATCTGCTGGTGGAGCAATACCGGGTGCCGGCGGTGCCCTCGGCATCGTTCGCTGGGCCGCAGGCCATCGTGCTGTCCGCGCGCACGCCCGATCGCCTGCGCGCCGCCGCGCGAGCCTTGCTCGATCACGTCGAAGGCGGTGGTGCCGGCGCGAGCCCGGCGGCGCACCTGGGCGCGTGGCTGATCGAGGAACTGGCTGTCATCGTCGGCGTGGACGCCGTGGCGATCGACGCTCGGGAGGCCCTGTCCGACCTGGGCGTGGAAGTCCTGCATCGCACTCGCTGGTACGAGCGCGTGCAGGAGCGCTTGAATCTGCCTTGGTCGCTGAAGGATTTCCTCGACCAGGACAGCGTGCAGCAGCTCACGGACAATCTGCTGCGCGAACACGGCGCGACGGTGGCCGCGCAATTCCCCGCGCCGGCTGCCGCCGCGCCCGCGTTGGCGGACTTGGCACATACGCTGCAGGTCGGGCGCGAGGCGATGCCGGAGCGCCTGGCTTTCGTGGCTGCCGATCTCGCCGAGCTGGCGGCCGGCCTGCGCGGCTTCCTGGATGACGACGAGCGCTTCCCCTTGTGGCACGGCAAGGCTAGGCACGGCCGCGCGCTACCGGCCCGGCCAGATCAGGCGCAATGGCAGGCCTGGATCGACGCGCAGGACTGGTCGAAGCTGCTGCCGGCCTGGGTCGCCGGGCACGAGCTGCCATGGCGGGAACTGCCTGGTGCGCAAGGCGCGCGCCGCATCGGCCTGCCGCTGTATCCGTTCGCCGCCGAGCGCTATTGGGTCGATCCGCAAAGCCTGCGGCCCCATCCTGTCACGTCGGTTGAATCTCGGCTGCATCCGCTGGCCCAGCAACGCACCGATGGCGCAGAATGTCCCACCTTCCTCAGCCGCTTCAGCGGCGCGGAAAGCTTCTTCGACGATCACCAGGTCGGCGGCCTGCGCATCTTGCCCGGCGTGGCCTACCTGGAAATGGCGCGCGCCGCGGCTAGCCTGGCGGCAGACGGCGCGGCGATCCGCAGCCTGCGCAACGTCGTCTGGGCGCGCCCGATCGAGGCGGGTGCCGAAGGTGTGGCGGTGACGCTGCGCCTGCAGCCGCATCAGGAAGGCATCTGGCGCTACGAGGCGCTCGGTGCCGATGGCGGCGTCCACGGCCAGGGCCTGGCCGGCACGGCGCTCCCCGAAACGCCGGCGGATCTCGACCTGGCCGCGCTGCGCGCGCGCATGCAGGGCGGCACGCTCGACGCCGAGGCCTTCTACCAGGCCTATGCGTCGATGGGCATCGCCTACGGCGCGGCACATCGCGGTTTCGTTCAGGCCGTGGTGGGCGAAGGCGAGCTGCTGGCCGAGCTGTGCCTGCCCGCTGCCGTGCAGGCCGACGCGCAGGCTTACGTGCTGCATCCGAGCCTGATGGATGCGGCCTTCCAGGCCACGCTCGGGCTCTACCTGCTCGGCCCGCGCGCCGATGCGGCGCAGGCCATGCTGCCGTTTGCGCTGGAGACGCTGGAACTCCACCAGCCGCCGCAAGCACGGGCGTGGTGCTGGATTCGCAGCCAGGGCGGGCGCGGCGGCGTCGAGAAATTCGATATCGAGCTGTGCGATGCGCAAGGGCGCATCTGCGTGCGTATGCTGGGCTTTTCCTCGCGCGTACTGGAGCCGGCCGCCGCGCCCGAAGCGGTTGAGGTGCCGAGCTTGCTGCTCAGTCGGCATGCCTGGCAGGACGCGCCGGCTAGCCAGGCTACGCCCGATTCCGCGCTGACGCGGCGCTTGCTGCTGGTCTCGATCGATCCGCAACCGGCTTCCTGGCAGCAGCTGGGCCAGGGCGAGCTGCTGCAGGCTGCGTCGGTGCAGCCCGAGGAAGCCTGCGCGATCTTGTACACGCAGGTCTTCGAGCGCGTGAAAGCCTGGTTGGAGGAGAAGGGCCGCGACACCTGCCTGTGGCAGGTCGCGATCGCCGGGCAGGGCACCGAGCTGCTGCTGGCCGGCTTGTCGGGCCTGCTGCGCAGTGCCTCGCAGGAGAGTCGCCGGCTGCTGGGTCAGCTGCTGATCCTCGAAGGTGACGAGGACGTGGCGAGCCTGCGCACCCGGCTCGACGACAACGCCGCCAGCCCGTTCGACAGTCTGGTGCGCTATAGCGAAGGCCGCCGCGAAACCTGGCGGCTGCTGGAACTGCCCGACGACGGCAACAGCGGCAGCGAGGCCGAGGTGGTGCCGCTGCCGTGGCGGCAGAACGGCGTCTACCTGCTCAGCGGCGGCGCGGGCGAACTGGGCCTGCTGTTCGCCGAGGAAATCGCGCGCCGCGCCTCCGGTGCCACGCTGGTGCTGACCGGGCGCTCGGTGCTGTCGGACCAGCGCCGCGCTCGCCTGGACGCATTGCGTGGGCACGGCGCGCAATACCGCTACGAGCAGGTCGACGTGGCCGACCGGCAGGCGGTGGTGCAACTGGTCGAGCGCATCACCGCGGAGCAGGGGGGCCTGGACGGCGTGCTGCATATCGCCGGAGTTCTGCGGGACAGCTACATCCTGAAGAAGGACCGCGCCGCCTTCGAGCAGGTGCTGGTGCCGAAGCTGCTGGGCACCGCCAACCTAGACCACGCCACGCGCGCGCTGGACCTGGATTTCTTCCTGATGTTCTCGTCGAGCGCGGCGATCTTCGGCAACCTGGGCCAGGCCGACTACGCCGCCGCCAACGGCTTCATGGACGCCTACGCGGCCTACCGGCAGGCGCGGGGCGGCTGCGGCCGCTCGCTGTCGGTGAACTGGCCGCTGTGGCGCGACGGCGGCATGGGCATGGAGGCCGCCACCGAGGAGATGATGCTGGCCAACACCGGCATGGTGGCGATGCGCGCGCCGAGCGGTTTCACGGCGCTGGCGCGCGCTCTGCACAGCGGGCTGCCGCAGGTGGCGGTGATGGAGGGCCTGGCCGAGCGCATGCGCCAGAAGCTGCTGGCGGTGCCTGCTGCCGCCTCGATGAAGGCAGTGGTGCCCGACGTATCCGCGCCGGCAGCGGCGGCACCGGGCGGGCAGGCGGATCACGACGAACTCGTCGCGCGCGTGGCGCGCGGCATGCGCCAGATGGCCGGCGAACTGCTGAAGCTCGATCTGGACCAGATCGACATCGAGGACGATCTCAGCGATTACGGCTTCGATTCGATCACCTTCACCAGCTTCTCGAACCGGATTAACAAGCAGTTCGGCCTGGAGTTGATTCCGACCATCTTCTTCGAATATCCGGACATCGCCGGTCTGGCGACCCATCTGGTCGAGGCGCATCGCACGGCGCTGGTCGCGAGCCTGGGGCTGCCTGCCGCGCCTGCTCAAGGCGCTCAGGCACGGCCGGCCGCGTCGGCGTCGGCGGCAGCTGCAACCACCGCCGCATCGGCCACGGCACCGGTGCCTCTCGCGCCGCAACTGGCGAGTCAGGCAGGCTCCGCATCGACCCCCCCCGCACCGCGCCGCGGCGTCGCCGTGATTGGCATCAGCGGCAGCTTCCCCGGTGCCGACGGCGTGGACGCGCTCTGGCAACTGCTGGAGCGCGGCGGCGATGCGATTGGCGAAGTGCCGGCCAGCCGCTGGGACTGGCGCCGCTGCCTGCCGTCCGGCGAATCCGAGGCGGTGCGGGCGCGCGTGCGCTGGGGCGGCTTCATGGACGGCGTGGATCGCTTCGATCCGCTGTTCTTCGGCATCTCGCCCCGCGAGGCCGAACTGATGGACCCGCAGCAGCGGCTGCTGTTGACCCATGTCTGGCTGGCCGTCGAGGATGCCGGCTACGCGCCGCAATCGCTGGCCGGCAGCGACACCGGCCTGTTTGTCGGCACCGCGGTGGGCAGCTACGGCAGCCTGGTGCTGCAGGCCGGCCGCAGCCAGGACGCCTACAGCTCGACCAGCTCGGTGGCCTCGATCGGCCCCAGCCGCGTCAGCTATTTCCTCGACTGGCACGGCCCCAGCGAGCCGATCGAGACCGCCTGTTCCAGCTCCCTGGTGGCCGTGCACCGCGCCGTGCATGCGATCGAGAGCGGCCGCTGCGAGGCGGTGCTGGCCGGCGGCGTCAACACCATCGCCACGCCCGAGGCGCATATCGCTTTCAGCAAGGCCGGCATGCTGTCGGTAGACGGCCGCTGCCAGACCTTTTCCGCCAAGGCCAACGGCTATGTGCGCGGCGAGGGCGTGGGCATGCTATTCTTGAAGGACCTGGCCGCGGCCGAGCGCGACGGCGACACCATCCACGCGGTGGTCGTCGGCAGTGCAGAGAATCACGGCGGCCGTGCCCCCTCGCTGACCGCGCCGAACCCGAAGGCACAGGCGGCTCTGCTGAAGGCCGCCTACGTCAAGGCCGGCTTCGACCCGCGCCAGCTCGGTTATATCGAGGCCCATGGCACCGGCACCGCACTGGGCGATCCGATCGAGGTGAACGCGCTGAAGAGTGCCTTCAAAGAGATCTACCATCGCGCCGGTGCCGAGGCGCCTGGCCAGCCGCATTGCGGCCTCGGCTCGATCAAGACCAATATCGGGCACCTGGAGCTGGCCGCTGGCGTGGCCGGCATCATCAAGGTGCTGCTCCAGCTCCGGTACCGGACCCTCGTGCGCAGCCTGCACGGCGAGCAGGTCAGCCCCTACGTGCAGCTCGAGGGCAGCCCGTTCTATCTGGTCCGGGAAAACCGTCCCTGGGACGCGCCGCGCGATGCGCAGGGGCTTGAGCAGCCGCGCCGCGCCGGCGTCAGTGCGTTCGGCTTCGGTGGCGTCAACGCGCATGTGGTGCTCGAGGAATATGTCGCGCCGAGAGCGCGCGCGGCCGCGCCGGCGGCAGGCCCGGTGCTGGTGCCGCTGTCGGCGAAAAACGAAACGCGCCTGCGCGAGGCGGTGACGCGGCTGGCCGATTTCGCCGCCGCGCATGCCGACGATGCGGCGGTCGACCTGCACGACCTCGCCTATACACTGCAGGTGGGCCGCGATGCGATGGAAGCACGCCTTGGCCTGGTGGTGAACGACAAGGCCGAGCTGGCCCGGTGCCTGCGCGCCTGGCTTGACGACGCGGGTGCCGGCGAGGTGCTCCAGGCCGCGCGCGGCAAGGCGCAGAAGGAGGCACTGGCGGCCTTCTCCGGCGACGAGGAACTGGCCGGCGTGGTCGAGGGCTGGTGGCGCAACGGCAAGCAGGCCAAGTTGCTCGATCTGTGGGTCAAGGGACTGGACCTGAACTGGGCGCGGCTGCAGGCCGGTGCCGGACGTCGGCGCATCAGCCTGCCTGGTTATCCCTTCGCCGATGAGCGCTACTGGCTTACGCCGCTGTCGGCCGAATCCGCGGCGCCTGCCTCGGCGACGGCCCAGGTTGGAGCGAGCGAAGCGCCGGCGCTGTACTTCGAGGAAAGCTGGCAGTCCTATCCGGTGCCGTCGGTTTTTCCCGCATCTTCGGTGCGGACCCTGCTGTGCTGCCTGTCCGATGCCGCTCATCAGCAGGCCTTGCGCGAGGCCGTCGCTTGGCTTTGCCCGCAATGGCAGCTGATCTTCCTGGATCGGCAGGCAGCGGAACCGCTCGACCGACAAGGCTGGGGCGACGCGCTGCGCGTGCTCGAACAGGGCGGCGCTGCGATCGACGCGGTGGTCTATCTGCGGCCGCTGGAAGAGGCCGGTCTGCGCCGCGCCGAAGCGGTGCCGATCGGCCTGGTGCAGGCGCTGGGCGGCATGAAGACGCGGCCCGCCCGGCTGGTGCTAGGCGGTGAATATGCCGACGAACTCGAACGTAGCCAGCTGGAGGCCTGGATTGGCCTGGAGCGTTCGATGAGGCTGGCGCTGCCGGGCTGCAAGGCCGCCACGGTGCTGCGCGAAGCCGGCGACACGATCGACTGGGCTGCCTGGGCGCAACTGCTGGGCGTCGCGCTCGGCGACGCGACGCCGCGCAACCTGCTGGCCGGCCGCGATGGCCTTCGGCAGCTCCAGGTGCAGCCGCTGACGTTGACCGAGGCCGCCGCGGTGGATCTGGGCCGCACGGTGCTGATTACCGGTGGTGCGGGCGGGCTGGGACTGATCTTCGCCCGTCACCTGGCTGCTGGCCGCCGCTGCAACCTGGTGCTGGTGGGCCGCTCGCCGCTCGATGCCGCGCGTCAGGCCGCCGTGCAGGCCCTGCAGGCTGCCGGCAGCGAGGTGCTATACCTGAGCGCCGATGTCGCCGACGCGGACGCCATGCGCGAGGTGGTGGCACGAGCCAAGGCGCGCTTCGGCGGCATCGACAGCGTGATCCACGCGGCAGGCATCCAGCACGCCGTGCCGCTCACCGACAAGCAGCCCGACGATGTGCGCCGCGTGCTCGACCCGAAGGTTCGCGGCGCGCTGGTGCTTGACCAGGTGCTGGCCGGCGAGCCACTGCGCCTGGTTTGCTACTTTTCTTCGAGTGCCTCGGTGCTCGGCGATTTCGGCTCCGCCGACTATGCCGTGGCCAATCGCTTCCTGGCCGCGCATGCGTTGGCGCGCGAGCAGCGTCACGCGCGCGGCGAGTGCGCCGGCCGCAGCCTGGCGATCGAATGGCCTCTGTGGCGCGAGGGCGGCATGGGCGTGGGCGACGACGCAGGCACGGCCCTCTACCTCAAGTCCAGCGGCCAGCAGATGCTGGAGCAGGCCGCGGGGCTGGAGGCGTTCGAGCTGCTGCTGGGTTCCAACGCCACGCGCGCGCTGGTGCTGGTCGGCCAGCGTGAGCGCCTGCATCGCATGCTCGGGCTCGGTATGGTGCCGGTGGCGCTTGCTGCCGCGACTCAGGCGACAGCAACCGTGATGCTGCCGCAGGGGCTTTCGACTGCATCCCTGGAAGAACGCGTGAGCGCCGAGCTGACCGCCTTGATCAGCGGCCAGATCAAGTTAGCGCCCGAGCTGCTGGATGCCGAATCGAACCTGGCCGATTTCGGCCTCGATTCGTTCGGCCTGGCCGAGCTAGCCCGCGCATTGAGCGCGCTGTACGGCATTGAAGTGATGCCCTCGATCTTTTTCGCCTATTCGAGCATTGCGCGGCTGGCCGGCTATCTGCTGGACAAGCATTGCGCCGAGGTCGAGGCGCATCGGCGCGAGGTGACGCGTGTCGATGCCGCCGCCGCAATCCCGCCGCCGCTCGCGGCCGCGTCAACGCCCGCACAGGCGCACGTGCCCATGGCAGCTGTCATCGAACCCGTACAACCCAAGGCACCGGCAGTCGACGTCGAACGCGAGCCGATCGCCATCATAGGCATCAGCGGACGTTTCCCCAAGGCGCGCGATGTCGAGCAAATGTGGCGCATCTTCGCCGAGGGCATCGACGCGGTCGACGAGATCCCGGCCGAGCGTTTCGACTGGCGTGACTACTACGGCGGCCGTGAGGCGCAACCAGGCAAGACCAACAGCAAGTGGGCCGGCTGCCTCGACGGCGTCGATGAATTCGATCCGCTGTTCTTCGAGATCTCGCCGCGCGAGGCGCTCGCCATGGATCCGCGCCAGCGCCTGCTGCTGCAGGAATCCTGGAACGCGCTGGAAGACGCCGGCTACGGCCCGCGCCAGCTGCGCGCCGACCCGGTCGGCATCTTCGTCGGCGTGGAGGAGGGCGACTACCAGCGCGTGGTACCCGACCTCGGCGTGACGTCCAACCACAACGGCATCCTCGCCTCGCGCCTGGCCTATTTCCTCGACCTGAACGGCCCGGTGTTGGCTATCAACACCGCCTGCTCCTCGGGCCTGGTGGCGGTGCACCAGGCCTGCGCCAGCCTGCTGAGCGGTGAATCCGACACGGCGATCGCCGCCGGCGCCAACCTGATCCTGACGCCCGAGCCCTACGTGGGCATGAGCCAGGCCGGCATGCTGTCGCCGGACGGCTGCTGCCGCGCCTTCGACCGGGCCGCGAACGGCATGGTGCCGGGCGAGGCGGTGGCGGTGGTGGTGCTTAAGCGCTGGTCGCGCGCGGTGGCCGACGGCGATCCGATCCGCGGCCTGATCCGCGCCAGCGGCATCAACAACGACGGCCGCAGCAACGGCATCACCGCACCCAACGCGCTGGCCCAGGCCAGCCTGGTGGGCCAGGTCCAGCGCGACGCCGGCGTGGTGCCGGAGCAGATCGACTACGTGGTCACCCACGGCACCGGCACGCGCCTGGGCGACCCGGTGGAGATCCAGGCGCTGGCCGAGGCCTTCGGGCAGCCGGCCAACGGCCGGGCCTATTGCGCGCTCACCTCGAGCAAGGGCAACTTCGGCCATACCTTCGCCGCCTCCGGGCTGCTCAGCCTGATCGGGCTGGTGCAGGCGCTCGAGCACGACACCATTCCGCCCAGCCTTCACTGCGACCAGGACAGCGACTACATCGCCTGGCGCGACAGCGCCTTCTACGTAAACAAGCAGGCCCGGCCCTGGCCGCGCGACGCCCGGCGTCCGCGCCTGGGTGCCGTCAGCGCCTTCGGCATGAGCGGCACCAATGCGCACGTGCTGGTGCAGGAGGCGCCGGCCGCGGCGGCTCGCACCGCCGCCGAGTTGCCGTCGGACGTGGTGTTGGCGCTCTCGGCTAAGACCGAGGCGGCCCTGCGCGAACGCCTGCTCGGCCTGCGCGACTGGCTGGCCAGCCCGGCGGCCGAGCGCTGCGAGCTTGCCTCGATTAGCCGCACGCTGCTGGACGGCCGTCATCACTTCGCGCATCGCGCCGCGGTGGTGGTCGCCAACCGGGCCGCGGCGATCGCCGCGCTGGAACATCTCGCCGCGCTCGATGCGGTCGACGGTCCCGATTATTACCTCGGCAAGGCACCGCGCGGCTTCAAGGGCGAGGAGACGCTGCGCGAGCGCGCCGCGAACTGTCCCGCGCAGCAGTTGCTCGATTCCGCGGCGCATCGCGCCCGGCTGTGCGAGCTGGCCCGGCTACATTGCCAAGGTTATGCGGTGGCCTGGTCGGAACTCGACGGCCTGCAGTCGGCAGCCAGGGTCCACCTGCCCGGTTATCCGTTCGCGCGCGAATCGTACTGGCCGAAGACGCGGATCTCGTCGCCGGCTGCCGTGCCCGTGTCCCTCGCTTCCAACTCCACGCCGCCGCTGCCGGCGGCCACCTCGGTACGTCCGATGCTTCGAACCGAACTCTCCGACCCGGCCCAAGGCCGCTATGCCGCGCGTTTCAGCGGCGAGGAATTCTTCCTCAGGGATCACCGTGTGCGCGGCCAGGCCGTGCTGCCCGGGGTGGCCTACTTGGAACTGGTGCGTGAGGCCCTGGAGGCCCGCACGGGGCACGCCGTGTCCGGCGGCCTGCAGCTGCAGCACGTGACCTGGGTGCAGCCGCTGATGGTGAACGCGCCGGGCGTCGAGGCGCGCATCGACCTGCATCGCCAGGAGAACGGCGAATGGCGCTACGAAGTCGGCAGCGGCGGCAATGCCGAAGGCGAGCGCCGCCTGCACGGCCAGGGCTTCCTCGAGCTGGTTCCGCAAGCCGAACCGGCCGCGCTGGACTTGTCGGCGCTGCACGGCAGCTGCCGCTCGGCCGAGCTGGACAGCGCAGCCTGTTATGCCGCCTACCAGGCGGTGAGCATCGAATACGGCCCGAGCTTCCGCGCCGTGCATCGGATCTGGGTGGGCGAGGGCCAGGCGCTGGCGCAGCTGTGCCTGCCGGCCGAAGCGCTGGCGGATAGCGAGGCCTATGCCCTGCATCCGAGCCTGCTCGACGGCGCCCTGCAGGCCAGCATCGGCCTGGCAATGGCGCAGCAGGTCGCGCAGGGCGGGGAGCCCATGCTGAGCCTGCCGTTTGCACTCGACAGCCTGGTCCTGCATCGGCCCTGCCCGAACGAGACCTGGGTGTGGATCCGTCCCACGCCAGGGGCGCAGAGCAGCCGCGTACGCAAGCTGGACCTCGATCTCTGCGACGCGCAAGGCCGCGTCTGCGTCGCTTTGCGCGGTTTCTCCGCGCGGCTGGTGGTGCAGGCCGCCACGGCCAAACCGTCGTCGATCGAGGCTCCGGTCGACGCCGCGCGAGCTTCGATGGCGGCGTCGTCCCCCGTGTCTGCTGCGACCAACGATATCGCGTTGATCGCCGTGCCTGCGGCAACGGCCGGCACCACGCAAGGCGCCTGGCTGCCGGTGGGCCCGACCGTGCTCGCGCCCGTCTGGGTCGTGCGCGATGTCGACGACGACAGCCAGGCGCCGGCCCCGGTGCGCATGCTATTGATCGGCGGCGACACCGCGCAGCGCGTGGCCTGGCAGCGTGCCTATCCGCAACTGCTGGCCATCGATCCGGTACCGTCCGCGACGGTGGACGAACTGCGCGGCCAGCTCGCCGTGATCGGCGCGATCGACGAACTGGTCTGGATCGCGCCGGCGCAGGACAGCCAGGACCCGGCCGACGAGGCCCTGCTGACGGCGCACGCCGGCGGCGCGCTGGCGCTGTTCCGCCTGGTGAAGGCCCTGCTGGCCGAGGATCACGCCGGCCGTCGCCTGGCCTGGACCGTGCTGACCCGCGCCACCCAGCAGGTTCATCCGCGGGACCCGGTCGCGCCGGCGCATGCCACTGTGCATGGCCTGGTCGGCTCGCTGGCCAAGGAATATCCGCATTGGTCGGTGCGATTGATCGACCTCGACGCGCAAGGTGCCGATCCCGCGCCGACGCAGTGCCGCGCGCTGCCGGCCGGCAGTGGCGAGAGCTGGGCCTGGCGTCGCGGCGAATGGCACGCACCGGAACTGGTCGCGCTGGCCGAGCCGACCCGCGGCAAGGCCCCCGCGCCATATCGCGAGGGCGGCGTCTACGTGGTGATCGGCGGCGCGGGCGGGCTGGGCGAGGTCTGGACGCGGCATCTGATCGAGCATTACCGCGCCCAGGTGTTCTGGATCGGCCGTCGCGCCGAGGACGCCGGCCTGCGCGCGCGCCTGGCGGCCCTGACCTCGCACGGGCCGGCTCCCGTCTACCTGCAGGCCGACGCGGGCGACCGTCTGGCGCTGTCCCGCGCCCGCGACACGATCCTGCAGCGCCACGGCCGTATCCACGGCGTGGTGCATTCGGCCCTGGTCCTGCAGGACAGCAGCCTGGCGCGGATGCACGAAGCCACCCTGCAATCGGCGCTGCGGCCCAAGCTCGACGTCAGCCTGCGCATCGCCCAGGTGTTCGCCGCCGACGCGCTGGATTTCGTACTGTTCTTCTCGTCGATGATGAGTTTTTCCCGCGCCGCGGGGCAGGGAAACTACGCGGCCGGCTGCACCTTCAAGGACGCGCTGGCCCAGGCGCTGGGGCGCCGCTGGCCCTGCGCGGTGAAGGTGATGAACTGGGGCTACTGGGGCAGCGTGGGCGTGGTGGCCGACGCGCGCTACCAGGAGCGCATGAGCCGCGCCGGGATCGGCTCGATCGAGGCCGAGGAGGCGATGGCCGCGCTGGAGCGCCTGCTCGGCGGGCCGGACGCGCAGCTGGGGCTAATCAAGCTGAGCCGCGCGCAGGCCGTGGAAGGCGTGCGTGCCGACCTGCGCGGCGAGCGCTACGGTGCGGCCCTGCCCTCGCTGCTGCCGCAGCTGGCGGCGCGGCCGCTGCCGCCCGAGCATGCGTCGCGGCTTGCGGCCGCCCAGGCGGCCCTACCGCCGCAGGCCATGCAGGCGCTGAGCCTGCGCCTGCTCGGCCAGGCGCTGCTCGGCTTCTCGCCCGACGGCCGGCATCTGCCGGGCGGTGGCACCGGCCTGGCGCTGGCCGGCCATTACCGGCGCTGGTATGACACCAGCCTGCGCCTGCTGGCCGCCGGCGACTGGCTTCAGCCGCTGCCAAACGGCGACTACCGCATCCTCGCCGCTGCCGCGCAGGACGCTTGGCCCGAATGGGAAGCCGCGCGTGGGGCCTGGCTAGCCGATCCGCAGCAGCAGGCCTGGGCGCAATTGCTCGAGGTCTGCCTGCGTGTGCTGCCGGAGCTGCTGGTCGGCCGGCGCAAGGCCACCGACGTGATGTTCCCGAACTCCTCGCTGCGCCTGGTGGAAGGCATCTATCGCGGCAATCCGATTGCCGACCTCTACAACCACATCCTGTTCGATGCGGTGGAGGCCTATGTGCAGGAGCGGCTGGCGCGCGAGCCACGGGCGCGGCTGCGGCTGCTGGAGATTGGTGCCGGCACCGGCGGCACAAGCGCCGGACTGCTGCAGCGGCTGGACCGCTACGCCGCGAACATCGACGAATACTGCTACACCGATCTGTCGAAGGCCTTCCTGCTGCATGCCGAGCAGCACTACGCGCCGGGACGGTCGTTCCTGCGCACCCAGCGCTTCAACGTGGAAGAGCCGCCTCAGGCGCAGGGCATTGCCGCCGACAGCTACGACATCGCGGTGGCCGCCAACGTGCTGCACGCCACGGCCAATATCCGCCGCACCCTGCGCCACGCCAAGGCACCGCTGCGCGCGGGCGGCCTGCTGGCGCTCAACGAACTTGGCGAGCTGAGCCTCTTGACGCACCTGAGCTTCGGGCTGCTCGACGGCTGGTGGCTCTACGAGGATCCGTCCTTGCGCCTGGACGGCTCGCCGGGCCTGTCGGCCGAGGGGTGGGAGCGCGCACTGGCCGAGGAGGGGTATGCGCCGCTGTGGCGGCCGGCCGAGGAATGCAACCAGTATGGCCAGCAGGTGCTGCTGGCGCAGAGCGACGGCCGCGTGAAGCGCGACGTGGTTGTGCAGGCGCCGCCTGCGGTGGTGGCGCAGCCGGTCGAGGCAAGCGCGCCGGCGGCCGAGGTTTCTTCCTCTGTCGCGCCGGCCCCTGCATCCGCCTTCGTGCCCGTGACTGGACCGGCTTCCGCGCCGATCTTCGCGGCGCCTCTCACCGAGCCGGCCCCGCAGGACCTGGAGCAGGCCGTGGCCGATCACGTGCGGACCTTGTTGCGCGAGTGCATCGGCAAGGGTCTCGATCTCGATCCGCTGCGGATCGAAGCCGATCGCAGCTTCTCCGAATACGGCGTGGATTCGATCCTCGCGGTGCAGCTCGTCAACGAGATCAACCAGCGGCTCGGCATCGTGTTGCAGACCACCGTTCTGTTCGACTACAGCCATCTCGACGCGCTGGCTGAGTACCTGGAGCAGGCGCATCAGGCTGCGCTGCGCGCGAGCCTGCCGGTGCCAATTGCCGTTGTGCCGGCATCGCCTGCCAGCCGACTCCGCGAGTGCAGCCGGTTGGCGCAAGCTTCCCGGCGGCCGCCAGCGGCCGTCGCCGCGCCCTGATCAGCGGCCCCGGCCAGATCACGGACATGCGCCTAGTGGCGGCCGAGGCACCGGTGCTCTTGCAGCCCCAGCAGGTGCGCGTGGCGGTGTGCGCCAGCTCGCTGAATTTCTCCGACCTGCTGTGCGTGATGGGCCTCTACCCGAACATGCCAGCCTATCCGTTCACGCCGGGCACCGAGGCCAGCGGCCTGGTGCTGGAGGTCGGCAGCGCGGTGAATTCGCTGCGTCCCGGCGACGAGGTGGTCTGCCTGGCCCAGGGTTGCCATGCCACCGAGGTGATCTGTCACGAAGCCCAGGCCTGGGCCAAGCCGCCGCAGCTTAGCTTCGAGCAGGCCTGCGCCCTGCCGGTGGTCGCCCTGACCATGATCGACGCCTTCCACAAGGCCGACCTGCAGCCCGGCGACAGCATCCTGATCCAGACGGCTGCCGGCGGCACCGGCTTGATCGCGATGCAGCTGGCACGCCATTACGGCGCGACGATCCTCGCCACCGCCGGCTCCCAGGAGAAGCTCGACTACCTGCGCGGTCAGGGTGCCCGGCACCTGATCAACTATCGCGAACAGGATTTCGAGGCCGAGGTGGCCCGGCTCACGGGCGGCCACGGCGTGGACGTGGTGATCAACACCCTGTCCGGCGAGGCGATCGCCAAGGGCCTGCGCAGCCTGGCGCCGGGCGGGCGCTACATCGAGATCGCGATGATGGCGCTGAAGTCGGCGCAGTCGGTGGACCTGTCGGTGCTCGACAGCAACCAGAGCTTCTTCAGCATCGACCTGGCGCGTCTGATCGCCGAGCGGCCGCGCAAGCTCGAGCAGTACCGGCGCGAGCTGGCGAGCCTGGTGGAGCAGGGCGCGCTGCAGCCCACCGTGTCGCGGGTGTTCGCGCTCGACCAGTTGCACGACGCCTATCGCTACCTGCAGGACCGCCGCAATATTGGCAAGGTGGTGCTGCGGGTGCCGGCGGCCGAGGCGCCGGTTGCGGGCGAGGCTTCCGCGCCCGTCGTTGTCGCGGCGCAGGCGGTGCCGTCGAGCCACGCCGACGAACCGATCGCTGTGATCGGCATGAGCGGCCGTTTCGCCCATTCGCCGGACCTGGACAGCTTCTGGTCGCACCTGGCCCAGGGCCACGACCTGGTCGACACGGTATCGCGCTGGGACCTCGGCCCCGGCGAGAGACCCTGCCGCGACGGCAGCTTCCTCGACGAGATCGACCGCTTCGATCCGCTGTTCTTCCGCATGTCGGGGCTGGAAGCCACCTACATGGATCCGCAGCAGCGCCTGTTCCTCGAAGAGGCCTGGCGCACGCTGGAAGACGCCGGCTACGCGGGCGAGGCCGTCAAGGGCAAGCTGTGCGGCGTCTACGTGGGCTGCACCAGCGGCGACTACGCCCAACTGTTCAAAAGCGCCCCGCCGCCGCAGGCCTTCTGGGGCAATTCCGGCGCGCTGATCCCGGCGCGCATCGCCTACTACCTCGACCTACAGGGCCCGGCCGTGGCGCTCGACACCGCCTGCTCCAGCTCGCTGGTGGCGGTGCACCTGGCCTGCCAGGGCCTGCGCGCGGGCGAGACCGAGCTGGCGCTGGCCGGCGGCGTGTTCGTGCAATCGACGCCGGGCTTCTACCTAGCCGCCAATCCGGCCGGCATGCTATCGGCCACCGGCCGCTGCCATACCTTTGACGAGAGCGCCGACGGCTTCGTGCCTGGCGAGGGCGTGGGCGCGGTTCTGCTCAAGCGGCTCAGCGACGCGATCGCCGACGATGACCACATCCACGGCGTGATCTGCGGCAGCGCGATCAACCAGGACGGGCGCAGCAACGGCATCACCGCGCCCAGCGCGCGTTCGCAGGAGCGGCTGGAGCGCCAGGTTTACGATCGCTACGCGGTCCATCCTGAGACGCTGCAGATGATCGAGGCGCACGGCACCGGCACCAAGCTCGGCGACCCGATCGAATATCGTGCGCTGCGCCAGGCCTTTGGCCACTACACGCAGCGCGAGGGCTTCTGCGCGCTCGGCTCGGTCAAGACCAATATCGGCCACCTGGCCAATGCGGCTGGCATTGCCGGCATCCTGAAGATTCTGCTGGCCCTGCGGCATCGCCAGCTGCCGCCCTCGCTGCATTTCCGCAAGGGAAATCCGGCGATCGCCTTCGAGGGCAGCCCGTTCTACGTCAATACCGAGCTGCGCCCTTGGCCGGCCGGTGAGCGCGCGCCGCGACGCGGCGCGGTCAGCTCCTTCGGGTTCAGCGGCACCAACGCGCACATGGTGATCGAGGAAGCGCCGGAGCTGGTTGCCGCGCGCGCGGCGGGGCGCGGGCTGGAACTGGTGGCGCTGTCGGCGCGCACCGCCGGGCAGCTGCGCGAGCAGGTGGGCAGGCTGCTGGCCTATTGCCAGGCACGGCCGCAAGCCAGCCTCGGCGATCTCGCCCATACCCTGCTGTGCGGACGCGAGCATCGGGGCCACCGGTTGGCGGCGGTGGTGCGCGATCTGGCCGAGCTGCGCCAGGTGCTGGGCACCTGGCTGGAGCAGGGCGACGGCAGCCGGCTGCAGCTGGGCGAACTCGACGAGGGCGGCGTGCGCGAGCAGCTCGAGCAGCGACGCCTGGGGCAGGCCGCGATCGAGGCAGTGCGCGAAGGGCGGCTGGAACGGCTTTCGACCGTGGCCGAGCTATTCTCGCAAGGCTACAAACTCGACTACGCCGGTTTGTTCGGTCCGGGCTACCGGCGTCTTGCGCTGCCGACCTATCCCTTCGCGCGGGAGCGCTACTGGGTCGACGATTCGCTGCAGCGTGCGGCGGTGCCGTTGACGCTGGCTGCGCCGGTGTCGACGCCTGCACCCGCCTCGGTGGCAGCGCCTGTCGCGGCAAGGCCGGCACCGTCGCGGACGTCCTCGGTCCCCGACAAGGCGATGCGCGAAGCCAGCGTGGCTTACCTGAAGCAACTGGTGGCCGCCACGCTGCGCGTCTCGCCGGCGGAACTCAGCGCGTACGAGCCGTTGGAGCGCTACGGCATCGACTCGATCCTAGTGGTGCAGCTCACCGACAGCCTGCGCCAGCATTTCGACAGCGTCGGCAGCACCCTGCTGTTCGAGGTGCAGACCATAGACGCGCTGGCCGAGCGGCTGTTCGCCACCGAGGCGCCAGCCCTGGCGCGGCAGCTGGGTATGGATACTGCCGCGCTGGTCGAGGCACCGGTGCCGGCAACACCACTACCCTCGCTGGAACTGGAACCGGAACCGGAATCGAAACCGGAGCCGGAGCCGGAGCCGGAGCCGCAGCCCACGCAAGCGCAACCGGTTGTCACCGCCACCGAATCAGTTGAGGTCAGCACGGTGGCCGAAGTGACCCCCCGCCCCGCAGCCCGCGGCGACGTCGCCGTGATCGGCCTGAGCGGCCGTTACCCGAAGTCGGCGGACCTGCGCGAATTTTGGCAGAACCTGCGTAACGGCCGCGACTGCATCGACGAGGTGCCGGCCCAGCGCTGGGACTGGCGCGAGCACTTTGACGCCGAGCGCGGCCGGGGCGGCCGCAGTTACAGCCGCTGGGGCGGCTTCATTGACGGCGTCGACCACTTTGACCCGCGCTTCTTCCGCATCCCGCCCAGCGAGGCCGAGTACATCGATCCGCAGGAGCGCCTGTTCCTGCAGACCGCCTACCTGGCCATCGAAGATGCCGGCTACACGCCCTCGACGCTGAGCAAGGACCAGCGCATCGGCGTGTTCGTGGGCGCGGCCAACAGCACCTACACCTTGCTGCCCAGCCACTGGTCGATCGCCAACCGCGTGTCCTTCTCGCTCGATTTCCGCGGCCCGAGCCTCGCCGTCAACAGTGCCTGCTCCTCCTCGCTGACGGCCCTGCACCTGGCGCTCGACAGCTTGGCCCACGGCAGCAGCGAGGTGGCCCTGGTGGGTGGCGTGAGCCTGGTGCTGCACCCGGCGCATTTCAATCGGCTCTCGGCGCTGGGGATGCTGTCGAGCGACGCGCAGTGCCGTCCGCTCGGCGAGCATGCTGACGGATTCGTCGACGGCGAGGGCGTGGGCGCGCTGCTGATCAAGCCGCTGCAGCGCGCGATCGAGGACGGCGACCAGATCTACGGCGTGATCAAGGGCAGCATGGTCAACGCCGCCGGCAAGACTCGCAGCTTCGCGGTGCCTGATGCCGCCGCGCAGGTGCGCCTGGTGAGCGAGGCGCTGACGCGCGCCGGCGTGTCGGCCGACACCATCGGCTACCTGGAAGCGCACAGTAATGGCGGCGAGCTCAGCGACATCACCGAGATGCAGGGTCTGGCCGAGGCCTTCGCCGGCACGGCCGAGCGGGGCCATCGCTGCGCGATCGGCTCGGTGAAGTCGAACATCGGCTATTGCGAGAGCGCGGCGGGCATCGCCGGCCTGACCAAGGTGCTGCTGCAGCTGCGGCACGGCGAGCTGGTGCCGACCTTGCATGCGCGGCGTGCCAATCCGAAGATCGATTTCGCCGGCACGCCCTTCGCACTGCAGCAGGAATTGAGCACCTGGCCGCGCCCGGCGGCCGGTCATCCGCGCCGCGCCGGCGTGTCCGCCTTCGGCGTGGGCGGTGCCTACGCGCACGTGATCGTCGAGGAATACGTCGCTCCGGCGCGGCCCGACGCACGGGGCCAGGCGCTGCCGATCGTCCTGTCGGCGGCCAATGCCGAGCGCCTGCGCGTGGTGGCCGGGCGTCTAGCCAGCTTCCTGGCGAGCGAGGCCGGCCGCGAGGTGGTGCTGGCCGATCTCGCCTACACGCTGCAGGTGGGCCGCGAGCCGTTGGGCGAGCGCCTGGGCTTCATCGCCGATTCGGTGGGGCAGGTGCGCGAGGTATTACGCGCCTTCGCCGAGGACCGCGAGGCGTCACTGCCGCTAGTGCGCGCGAGCCTGGGCCGCGGCCGTGACGGCTGGGCGCTGTTCGCTGACGACGAGGACTTCGAGCGCACCGTCGAACAATGGATCTCCCGCGAGAAACACGCTTCGCTGCTGGACTTGTGGGGCCGCGGTTATCCGCTCGACTGGCGGCGCCTGTACGGCGCGCATCGGCCGCGGCGCATCGGCGGCCTGCCGGGTTACCCCTTCGCCGAGGAAAGCTACTGGGCCCCGGAGTCGCTGCGTTATGCCGGTGTGCTCGAGGACGAAGACGATTTCGACGCCACGCCTTTCGAGCCGGCTCAGCCGGTGGGAGAACAGTCTTGAAGCGCGACCTCAACCACGACTTCGATGCCACGCCGCCCTCGCGCGACGAGGACCGGAAGCCCCATGCCGATGCCCGCGGCCACACGCGCCCGCTCGGGCATGTGGACACGGCCATCATCGGCATCAGCGCCCGCTACCCCAAGGCGGGCGACTGGCGGCAATTCTGGGAGAACCTGCGCGCGGGGCGCGACTGCATCGGCGAGGTCCCGCCCGAGCGCTGGGACTGGCGCGCCCATCACGACAGCGCGCGCGGCACGCCCGGGCGCAGCTACACGCGATGGGGCGGCTTCCTTGACGAGATCGACCGCTTCGACCCGCGCTTCTTCCGCATCGCGCCCGGCGAGGCCGAGCATATCGATCCGCAGGAGCGCCTGTTCCTGGAAAGCGCCTACCTGCTGATTGAGGACGCCGGCTACACTCCCGCCAACCTGAGCGCGAGCCGCCGCGTGGCGGTCTTCGTCGGTGCCATGAACAGCAGCTACTCACTGTTGGCCAGCCAATGGACGCTGGCCAACCGCGTGTCCCACGTCTTCGATTTCCATGGCCCGAGCCTGGTGGTTAACAGCGCCTGCTCGTCCTCGCTGAGCGCGACTCACCTGGCGCTGGAAAGCCTGGCCACTGGCACCAGCGAGGTGGCGATCGCCGGCGGCGTCAACCTGATCATGCATCCGGCGCACTATGCGCGGCTGGCCTCGGTCGGCATGCTGTCGGCCGGCCCGCATTGCCGCGCCTTCGGTGCCGGCGCGGACGGCTTCGTCGACGGCGAGGGCGTGGGCGCGGTCCTGCTCAAGCCGCTGCAACGCGCGATCGAGGACGGTGACCAGATCTACGGCGTGATCAAGGGGAGCGCGCTCAATGCCGGCGGCAGGACCCACGGCTACACGGTGCCCAGCCCGCTCGCTCAGGGGTGCCTGGTGGCCGAGGCGATCGCCCGCGCCGGTTTCGCGCCGCGCAGCATCGACTGCGTGGAGGCGCATGGCACCGGTACCGAACTGGGCGACCCGATCGAGGTGCGCGGCCTGGCCGAGGCTTTTGGCGCAACGGTCGGCGCGGCACCCTGGTGCGCGCTGGGCTCGGTCAAGTCGAATATCGGCCACGGCGAGGGCGTGGCCGGCATCGCCGGCCTGACCAAGCTGCTGCTACAGATGCGCCATGGCCAGTTCGCGCCCAGCCTGCATGCCGAAACGCTCAATCCCCGAATCGATTTCGGCGGCACGCCGTTCACCGTGCAGCGCGAGCTGGTGCCATGGCCGCGCCCGGCCGGCCATCCTCGCCGCGCGGGCGTGTCCTCGTTCGGCGCGGGCGGCGCGAATGCGCACCTGCTGGTTGAGGAATACGTGGCACCGGCCGCGCCGGCCCCCGCCGATGCGGACTCGCCCGCGCTGATTGTGCTGTCGGCCGCGAATCCCGATCGCCTGCGCGCGGTCGCGCAGCGCCTGCTCGATTTCCTCGACGGTGAATTCGGCCGCGGCATCACGCTGGCCGAGCTGGCCTATACGCTGCAGGTCGGCCGCGAGGCGCTCGCCGAGCGGCTCGGTTTCGTGGCCGACTCGCTGGCCCAGGTGCGCGCCTGCTTGTCGGCCTTCCTGCAGGATCGCGAGGCCGAGCGGCCGTTGCTGCGAACCAGCGTCGGCCGCGGCCGCGACGGCGGGTCCGCGCTGCTGGGCGACGAGGGCTTCGCGCAAACCCTGCACGGCTGGGTCGAGCGCGGCAAGCACGAGTTGCTGCTGAAGCTGTGGGGGCAAGGCGAGCCGCTGGACTGGTCACTGCTGTATCGCGCGGCGCGGCCGCGCCGCGTGAGCCTGCCCGGCTATTCGTTCGCGGGCGAGCGTTACTGGGCACCCGCCGCGGTGCGTTATGCCGGCGTCATTCGCAGCCGCCGCCCGCAGCCCGCCGTCGATCCCGACCTGCTGCTATGCCGGCCCGCCTGGCGCGATGCGCCGCTGCCGGCGGCGGTCCGGCGCGAGCTGCCGCGGCGTGAACTCTGGCTGCTCGGCAGCTTGGCCGGGCTCGACGATGCCGCCTTGCCGGCGCTGCCGATCGAGCGTTTTCGCAGCGAGCAGGCCGAGCCAGTGCGGTGCTGCACCGACCTGTATGCCCAGGTCCATGCGCGCCTGCGCCAGCGGCTGCGGGACAAGCCGAGCGAGCCCTTGCTGCTGCAAGTGGCGATCCTCGGGCGCGACGACGAGATCCTGTTGTCGGGGCTGTCCGGCACGCTGCGCAGCCTCGGCCAGGAAAGCAGCAAGCTGCGCGGGCAACTGCTGATGATGGAAGGCGGCGAGGATCGCGCCACCTGGCAGGCGCGCCTGGACTACAACGCCGCGCGGCCCCGCGAGGACTGGGTGCGCTACCGCCAGGGGCGCCGCGAAACCTGGACGCTTCAGGAACTGGCGCCGGCCGCCGGCGAGCCGGCCGTGCCGTGGCGCGCACAGGGCGTTTATCTGCTGAGCGGCGGCGCGGGCGGGCTGGGGCTGTTGTTCGCCGAGGAGATCGCCCGCCGCGCCGAGGGCGCGACCGTGATCCTGGCCAGCCGCTCCGCCCCCGACGAAGCGCGCCGAGCGCGGCTGGCCGCACTCGGGCAACAGGGCCTGGCGATTCGGCACACGGCGCTGGACATCACCGATGCCGCTGCGGTGCAGGCGCTGGTGGACGAGATCGTCGCCACCCACGGCCGCCTCGACGGCGTGCTGCACATGGCCGGCGTGCTGCGCGACGGTTATCTGCTCGACAAGGAGCGCGACAGCGTCGACCAGGTGCTGGCACCCAAGCTGCTGGGCGCGCTGCATCTCGATCTTGCTACCCGCGCGCTGCCGCTCGACTGCTTCGTGCTGTTCTCCTCAGCGGCGGCCCTGTTCGGTAATGCCGGCCAGGCCGAATATGCCGGCGCCAACGGCTTCCTCGACGCCTTCGCGGCCTATCGCCAGGCGCAGGGGCAGCCGGGCCGCTCGCTGTCGGTCAACTGGCCGCTGTGGGCCGAGGGCGGCATGAGCATGGACACGGCCACCGAACAGTTGCTGACGGCCGGTACCGGCATCCGGCCGATGCAGGCCGCCACCGGCTGCCGGGCGCTGGCCCACGCACTGGCCGGAGAACTCACGCAGGTGCTGGCCCTGGAGGGCGAGCCGGCGCGCATGCGCGCGGCCTTGCTCGAACAGCCCGCGGCGCCGTCGGCCGTGGCCGGCGTGGCGGCGCCGACGGCCGACCTGCCGGGCCAGGTGCGCGAGCTGGTGGCGGCCCTGCTCAAGGTCGAGCCGGATGAGATCGAAGCGGGCCAGGACATCGGCGACTACGGCCTGGACTCGATCGGTTTCACCCATCTCGCCAACCAGCTGAACCAGCGCTTCGGCAGTGCCTTGCGGCCGACCGATTTCATGGAGCTGGAGACGGCCAGCGTCGAGCGTATCGCCCGCCTGCTGCAGCAGCAACTGCCGGCTGCCAGGGCGACCGGTGCCGCGACCCCGGCAGCGCGGCCAGGCTCGGCCCCGATCTCGGGTGCCGCGTCCGTGTCGCGCGACGCCCGTCCCGCGCATAACGACGAGCGCCTGTGGGAGCAGGTGCGCGAAGCCGTGGCGGCCCTGCTCAAGGTGGATATCGAGGCGGTCGACCCGGATCTCGACATCAGCGACTACGGCGTCGATTCGATCGGTTTCACGCACCTGGCCAACCGCCTCAACGAACAACACGGCACCCGCTTGCGGGCCACCGACTTTCTCGAACTGGAGCAGGTCAGCGTGATCCGCATCGCACGCCTGCTGCGCGAGGACTCGGACTCGCACGAGCCGCTCGACGCGGCCGAGGCGGAGGCATCCCTGGCCGCGGCCGAGGGGCGATGAGCCTTTGCCGCCGCCATCCCGATCACAAGCTGAGTGGAGAACTTTTTGATGAGCGTTTACATGTTTCCGGGTCAGGGTTCCCAAGTCAAAGGCATGGGTACCGACCTGTTCGCCTCGTTCCCGGAACTGACCGAGACGGCCGACCGCATCCTCGGCTACTCGGTCCGCGAACTGTGCCTGGAAGACCCGCAGCGGCAACTGGGCCAGACGCGCTACACGCAGCCGGCGTTGTATGTGATCAATGCACTGTCCTATCGCCGGCGCCTGCACGAGCATGGCGCGCCCGCTTACGTTCTGGGCCACAGCCTGGGCGAATACAACGCGCTGGAGGCGGCTGGCGTGATCGGCTTCGAGGACGGCCTGCGCCTGGTGCGCAAGCGCGGCGAGCTGATGAGCGAGGCCCCGCCCGGCGCGATGGCAGCGGTGATCGGGCTGGACGAGGCTGCGATCGGCGCGCTGCTGGGCAGGCACGGCCTGGACGCGATCGACATCGCCAACCTCAACGGCCCGAGCCAGACCATCATTTCCGGGCTGAAGGAAGACATCGTCCGCGCCGCGCCGCTGTTCGAGGCCGAGCAGGCGCGCTTCGTGCCGCTCAATACCAGCGGCGCCTTCCACTCGCGCTACATGGCCGCGGCCCGCCAGGCCTTCGCCGCCTACCTGGGCGAGTTCCATTTCAACAAGCCGCGCATCCCGGTGATCTCGAACGTCGAGGCCCAGCCGTATGCGCTCGAGCGCGTCGCCGAGCTGCTGGCCGCGCAGATCACGCGGCCGGTGCAGTGGAGCCGCTCGATTCACTACCTGCTGGCGCTGGGGCAGAGCGAATTCCTCGAACTCGGGACGGGGCAGGTGCTGACGCGGCTGCTGGTTGACATCAGGAAACATGCGCCCGCCGTGGCTGCGTCCCCGGCCGTTGCGCCGACCCCGGTTGCCGTTGCGGCGGCAAGCACCGCGCCCTCGGTGCTCGTCTACGACCGCGAGCGCGAACTGAGGCGGCTGCAGCAGCGCATCGACGACTGGAACCGCCGCTACCCGGTCGGCACGCGCGTACAGGTCGACCGCTATCAGCAGCAACTGGTCACGCGCACCCCGGCAATGTCGCTGTTCGGACATCGCGCGGCGATCTACCTGGAAGGCTACAACGGCTATTTCGAGCTGGCCGACGTGCATCCGCTCCACGGAGCCTCGGCATGAACGCGATCCCGAAAGGCTACGCGGTACCCAGCATCAGCATCGAGCGACTCGGCTCGCCGGCCTTCAAGCAGGACCACGGCCTGCGCTATCCCTACGTGGCCGGCTCGATGGTGAAGGGGATCGCCTCGGCCGCGATGGTGATCAACATGAGCCGCGCAGGCTTCCTTGGCTACTTCGGCACCGGGGCCCTGGACACGGCCTCGATCGAGCACGCCATCCTCGAGATCCAGGCCGCGCTTGGCGACGGGCAGCCATACGGCATGAACCTGCTGAGCAACGCCTCCACGCCGCAGGCCGAGATGGACACGGTGGACCTGTTCCTCAAGCACGGCGTGCGGCGTGTGGAGGCTTCCGCTTACATGCAGATCACCGCGCCGCTGGTGAAGTACCGCGCCAGCGGTCTGCGGCGCGACGCGCAAGGCACTGTGGTGGCGCGCAACATGATCCTCGCCAAGCTCTCGCGTCCCGAGGTGGCCGCGCTGTTCCTGAACCCGTCGCCGAACAAGCTGCTGGCCGCGCTGGTGGCAGGCGGGGCGATCAGTGCCGCCGAGGCCGAGCTGGCGGGTCTGTTGCCGATGGCTGACGACATCTGCGTGGAAGCCGATTCGGGCGGCCATACCGACATGGGCGTGCTGTCCACGCTGCTGCCCAGCATCGTGCGCTTGCGCGACGAGATGGTGGCGCGCCACGGCTACGCGAGGACCGTGCGGGTCGGCGGTGCCGGCGGCATTGGCACGCCGGAGGCCGCGGCCACCGCCTTCATCCTCGGCGCCGATTTCATCCTCACCGGCTCGATCAACCAATGCACTGTGGAGGCCGGCACTAGCGAGGTGGCCAAGGACCTGCTGCAGCAGGTCAACGTGCAGGACATGGACTACTGCCCTTCGGGCAGTCTGTTCGAGCTCGGCGCTAAGACCCAGGTGCTGAAGAAGGGCGTGTTCTTCCCGGCCCGTGCCAACAAGCTCTACGAGCTCTGGAAGAATCACGCGTCCTGGGAGGAGATCGACGCGAAGACGCGCGAGCAGATCCAGGACAAGTACTTCATGCGCAGCTTCGAGTCGGTCTACGATGAGACCCGCACGTATTTCTTGCGCGCCGCGCCCGGCGAGATCGAGAAGGCCGAGAAGAACCCCAAGCACAAGCTGGCCCTGGTGTTCCGCTGGTACTTCGTGCACACCATGCGCCTCGCGATGAGTGGATCGCGCCAGCAGAAGGTGGATTACCAGATTCACTGCGGACCGGCGATGGGTGCCTTCAACCAGTGGGTCAAGGACACTGAGCTGGAGAACTGGCGCAATCGCCGCGTCGCCGAGATCTCGCGGATGCTGCTGGAGGAGACCGTGCAATTGCTCAATCGCAGTTTCCTGGCGATGAGCGGCTGAGGCGCGCCCGCGTGCCCACCTGAAGAAAGCGGCGGGCGGCCCCCGGCCCACGCAGGCCCGCCCGATGCGTTGCCTTACCTGCCTGATTTGCCCGGCGGCAGCCGTGTTCGCCGCTCTTGCCCGTTGAAGCTAGGAGAATGCAGTGCTCGAATTGACCAAGCGCTTGGCCGATGGCGTTGTCTCGATCTCGTTACTCGAAGCCTGCCGCACGAGCGGATTGGGTGCCTTGCTTAAGGATCGAGCGGGGGTGCCGTCGCGAGCCGCGCAACTGACCCAGTTGGCGACGCGATGCGGCATCGACCAGGCGCTGCTTGAAGCCGCGTTGCAGGCCTTGCGCGAGGTTGGCTGGATCGAATCGCTCGAGGATGGGCGGGTGGTGCCGAGCGCTGCGTTCGATCGGGTCGAGCCGTGGAGCGAGGTCGTCATTGCCGGGTTTAATATGGATCTGGTCGCAGTCTTGCGCGGGCAGGACGGCCGGCAGTTGCAGCATTGGTTGGCACAGGGCGCGGCGGCCAGGGAGAGCCTGGGCGCGTTCGAGGTCGAAGCAGAAGTGCTCGATGCGGCCGCGATGGCGCCGCTGCTGTTCGATCTGGCCCGTCTCGATGTCGCGGCCTGCCCGCAGGGCCGGGACATCGACTCGCTTTCGCCGGCCAATGCGGCGCTGCTGCGCGTCGATTTCCTGCGCCGCGGCTGGGGGCTCGCAGAAGGGATCGGTCTGCGCTTAAGCGCGCAAGGCCGGGAGGTGCTGCGGCAAGCGGCGGCGTTGGGGCCTTTGCTGTTCCTGGCGCGTCGCGCCGAAGCCGGTGCTAGAACGCTGGACTTGGTCGTCGCGCTGTACCAGGCCAATCAGCGCTGGCGGAACGCCTTGGACGATGCGTCCATCGAAGCCGACATCGACGCGGATGACCCTTGGCCGACTCGCGCCTACGTGATGGCAGCGGCGGCGATGGGCTGCCTGCCTGAACGGCCCGGCCCCTCGCGGCAAGCGGTGGAGCCCGGCCCGGCGCGCTTCGCGCTGCACCAATGGACGGCGCGTCCTTATCTCGTCCGCCATCCCTCGCTGGACGATCTCGCCATCCTGCGCGAGCTGGACCTGGCCAGCTGGCCCGAAGGCCTGGCCGTCCCCGAAAGCGAGCTGCGCCGCCGTATCGAGCAGTTCCCGCAAGGCCAGCTGCTGATCGAGCAGGAGGGCCAGGTGATCGCCTCTCTCTACACGCAGCGCATCGATACGCTCGACCAGCTGCGGCACACGCCGTATGCACGCTTCGCCGAGATCCATTATCCGCGGGGCCCGCTGGCGCACCTGATGGGGATCTGCGTGGCCCCCGATCGGCAGGGGCACGGGCTGGCCGATCAACTGATCGACTTCGGCCTGGTCTACCTGGCGAGCTGCGAGGGCATCGACAGTGTTGCCGCGGTGACGCGCTGCCACGAGTATGGCCGCGCCGAGGGAAACTGCTCGCTCGACGACTACATCCGGCAGCGCGATGACGAGGGACGCTATCGCGAGCCGATGCTGCAGTTCCACGCTTCGCATGGCGCGACCATTCACGAGGTGGTGCCGGCTTTCCGCCCGGAGGACCGCGCCAACCACGGCACCGGCGTGCTGATCGAATATGCGTGTTATCGCCAGGCCGCCGAGGCCGCGACGGCAGCCGAGCCCGCCGTGGATCTGGTGCGGCCTGGCCATGCCCCACTGGTGGATGTGGACGTGGCCGATGTCGTTCGCACCAGCATCCTGGAAGTGTTGGGCGAGGCGCGCGCGGAGGCCTATGGCCCTCAAGTGCCATTGATGGAAATGGGCTTCAGCTCTTTCCACCTGCAGGAACTGCGGTGCAGCCTGGGCGAGCGCGTGGGCCTGAAGCTCGAAGCGACCTTCTTCTTCCAGCACGGCACGCCGGCGGCGATCATCGATCATCTGCGCGAACAGCTGGCCCCGGTCGGCGTCGAGCAAGACGACGTGCTGCAGCAGGCGGACGCGGAAGCCTCGCGCCCGTCGGCGGCCGCCGACGATATCGACTCCTCCGAGCGCATCGCTGTGATCGGCGTGGCCTGCCGCTTTCCCGGCGGCGTCGACAATCCCGAGCAGTTCTGGACCTTGCTGGAAAACGGCGTCGATGCGATCGGCGAGCGCGGCCCCGGCGTGTCCCCGGCAGCGGGCTCGACGCGGCGCGGCGGCTTCATCGACGAGGTGGACTGTTTCGACGCCGGCTTCTTCCGCATCTCGCCGCGCGAGGCCGAACTGGTCGACCCGCAGCACCGCCTGCTGCTGGAAGTGGTGTGGGAAGCGCTGGAGCAGGCCGGCATCGCGCCGGGGCGGCTGGCCGGCAGCGACACCGGCGTGTTCGTCGGCGTGATGGGCCACGACTACGAGCGCCTGCTGCGCCAGCAGGGCAGCGCGCAGCCGATCGATCCGTATTTCGCCACCGGCAACGCCAATTCGATCGCGGCCGGGCGCATCGCCTACTACTACGACTGGCACGGCCCGACACTGGCGGTGGATACCGCCTGCAGTTCCTCCCTGGTGGCCACGCACCTGGCCTGCGAAAGCCTGCTGGGTGGCGAATGCGGCCTGGCCCTGGCCGGCGGCGTGAACCTGCTGCTGCACGAGGACATGTTCGCCGCCTTCGAGCAGGCCGGCATGCTATCGCCCGAGGCGCGCTGCAAGACCTTCGACGCCTCGGCCGATGGCTACGTGCGCGGCGAGGGCTGTGCGGTGCTGGTGCTCAAGCGTTTGTCGGAGGCGCGGCGCGACGGCGATCCGGTGTGGGCGGTGATTCGCGGCAGCGCAATTAACCAGGACGGTGCCAGCGCCGGTCTGACCGCGCCGAACCAGAAGGCCCAGCAGGCGGTGATCGAGGCCGCACTGCGCAAGGGCGGGGTGGCACCGCATGCGCTGCGTTACCTGGAAGCCCATGGCACCGGCACGCGGCTGGGCGACCCGATAGAGGTGCTGGCGGCTTCTGCCGCGCTCGGCGCGGGGCGTTCGGCCGAGGAGCTCCTGCTGCTGGGTTCGGTGAAAACCAATATCGGGCACCTGGAGGCTGCCTCCGGCGTGGCGGGCTTGATCAAGGTGATGCTGTCGATGCGTCATGGCCTGATTCCGCGCCATCTGCATCTGCGGCAGCTAAATCCGTATCTGGACTGGGTGGGGCTGCCGGTCGAGGTGGTCGGCGAGGCGCGTGCCTGGCCGGCAGGGTCGAAGCTGGCCGGCGTCAGCAGCTTCGGCTTCAGCGGCACCAATGCGCACGTGGTGCTGGAAGAATATATCGCCGAGCCCGCGAATGCGACGCAGTCGAGCGCTTTGCTGCTTTTGTCGGCCAAGCGCCCGGAACTGCTGCAGACACAGGCCCGGCAACTGCACGAGGCGCTTGGCGCGTTGGGCGAGGCGGACCTGCCGGACATCGCCTACACCTTGCAGGTGGGGCGCGACGCGATGGAATACCGCCTGGCCCTGGCTGGCGGCAGCCTGGCGGAGCTGCGCCAGGCGCTGGCGCGCTTCCTGGCCGGCGAGGCCGGCATTCGCCAGCTCTGGCAGGGGCGGTCCTCCGGGCAGCAGGGCGAGCTGCTCGGCAGCTTCGTGCTCGACGAGGCCTTCAATGCCTCCATCGCCACCAGCCTGGCCGGTTGGTTCGCGCGCGGCGAGCTGGGCAAGCTGGCCGAGCTGTGGGTGCAGGGCCTGGATGTCGACTGGTGCCGCCTGTATGGCGCGAACCCGCCGCGCCGGATCGGCCTGCCGACCTATCCCTTCGTGAAGGAGCGTCACTGGCTGCCGCAGGCGGCCGTGCAGGCCGTCGCGGATTTGGGCGGTCCGCCGCCGCTGCATCCGCTGGTGCACCGGAACACCTCAGACCTGGCCGAGCAGCGCTACAGCAGCCGGCTGGACAAGCACGCCTTCTACCTGCGCGATCACGTGGTGCAGGGCCGGCATGTGCTGCCTGGTGTTGCCCAGCTGGAATGGGCGCGCGCGGCGATGGCGCTGGCCCTCGGTGAGACGCCGGCCGCCTTGCGCCTGGAGCAGGTGAGCTGGGTGCAGGCGCTGACGGTGGATCAAGCGCTGGAGGTGCATATCGGCATCGATGCCGAGGAGGGCGGCCGGCTTGCTTATGAAATCCATCGTGGTTTGGGCGACGATGTCGAGGTCTACAGCCTGGGCTGGGGCCGGCTCGGCGCCAGCAGCGAGGCGCCCGGCCTGGATCTGGCCGCCTTGCGGTCGCAATGCACGCGGCAGATGGACGGCCCGGCCTGCTATGCGCGTTTCGCGCGCATGGGCCTGGCCTATGGGCCGGCCTTCCAGGTACTGACCGAGCTGCGCGTGGGCGAGGAGGTGGCGATCGGTCGGCTGCAGGCACCGGCAGGCATCGAACTGGGCGATTTCTGCTGGTCGCCCAGCCTGCTTGACGGTGCCTTGCAGGCCAGCTACGGCCTGGTCGACGAGACCGCCGGCCTGCAGCTGCCGTTCGCGGTGGAAAGCGTGGAGCAATGGCATACGCTGCCCGAATCGGCGCTGGTCGTGGTGCAGCGCGCCGCCGGCGACAGCGGGGCGCTGCGCAAGCTCGATATCTCGATCGTCGACGAAAGCGGCCGCGGGGCGCTGCGCCTGGCCGGCTTCAGCACGCGCGCCGTGCAAGCCGCTGCGCCGGCTGACAGCCTGCTGATGGCGCCGCACTGGCAGGCGCAGCCGGTCGCCGAGCAGCGGCCCGAGCCGGGCTATCGAACGCATCGCGTGGTGCTGTGCGAGGTCGAGGCCGAGGTCGAAGCGCTCGCCGGCGGCCTCGATGCGGCGCTGCCGACGGCGAGCTCGGTGCATTGGCGGGTACCAGGCAGCCTGGACGCACGTTATGCGTATTACGCCGGGCAATTGCTCGGCGAGCTGCAGGGGCTGGCGGCCGGCCAGCCCGCAGATCCGGTGCTGTTGCAGCTGGTGGTCCCCGCGCAAGGCGAGGCCGCGGTGCTGCAAGGGCTGGCTGGGTTGCTGTGCACCGCACAGCAGGAATACCCCTGGCTGCACAGCCAGGTGATCGCGCTGCCGGCTGGTGCCTCGTTGGCAGATTGCCTGGCGCGTGAGGCCGGGGCGCCGGCACCGCGTGTGCGCTATCAGGCGGGCACGCGCGAGGTGATGGACTTCGTGGATGTGCCGCCGGCTGTGCCGCTGGCCGCGGCGGCCATGCCTTGGCGCGAAGGCGGCGTGTACTGGATCACGGGCGGCCTGGGCGGCCTGGGCTTGCTGTTCGCCGCGCATATCGCGCGCCAGGTTCAGGTGCCGGTGCTTGTGCTGAGCGGCCGGCGCGAGCCGGGCGCGGCTGGGCAAGCGCAATTGCAGGCATTGCGGGCGCTGGGCGCGAGCGTGGAGTATCACGCGGTTGATATCGCCGATGCGGCAGCGACGTTCGCCCTGGCGCGCGATATCATCTCCCGTCATGGCCGCCTGAACGGCGTGATCCATGGTGCCGGGCTGTTGCGCGACGGCCTGCTGCACACCAAGGCCCTCGACGAGCTGCGACAGGTGCTGGCACCCAAGGTGGCCGGCACGATGGCGCTTGACCAGGCCACCGCGGATATCGAGCTCGACTGGCTGCTGCTGTGCTCGTCGATGACCGCCGTGATCGGCAACACCGGGCAAGGCGACTACGGTGCCGCCAATGCCTATCTTGACGCCTATGCGGCCCATCGCGAGCAACTCGTCGCGCAAGGGCTGCGCCGCGGCCGCACGCTGTCGGTGAGCTGGCCGCTGTGGGCCGAGGGCGGCATGCAGATCGATGCTGAGGGCCAGGCCCACCTGTATCGCAGCGCCGGCATGCTGAGCCTGCCGAGCGAGGTCGGCCTGGCCGCGCTGGAGCAGCTGCTGGCCGCACCGCGCGCGCATAGCCTGCTGCTTTATGGCGACCGCGCGCGCTTGCTGGCCCATGTGCAGGCGCTTCATCGCGCGCCCGCGCCGGTCGCGCGCAACGTGGCGGCACCATCCGCGTCAGCCGTCGGTAGCCGGAACGCCTTGCGCGAAGCGGCACGGCGTTATCTCACGCGCCTGCTGTCCTCGGGCCTGAAGCTGCCGCCGCAGCGCATCGACGCGCAGGCACCGCTGGAGCAATACGGTATCAATTCGATCCTGGTGGTCAGCCTGACCCACGAGCTCGAAGCGAGCTTCGGGCGCCTGCCGGCCACGCTGTTCTTCGAATACCAGAGCATCGCTGCGCTGACCGAGTATTTCCTCGAGCATCACTCGGCCAGTCTCGCGCGGCTAGGTGCCGTGCCGGCTGTAGCCCAGTCGGCGACGGGGGCAGTTGTCGCGGCCATCTCGGCAGCCGAACCGTCGATCGACGCGCCGGCCATGCGCAGTCGCCGCCGCCATCGACGTGGCTTGCCTGATCCGGCGGCCACCGGCGGCGGGCCGGCCTCGACGGCCGCCGTCCCGCTCGATATTGCCATCGTTGGCCTGAGCGGATGTTATCCGCAGGCGTGCAGCGTGGCCGATTACTGGGCCAATCTTCTGCAGGGCGTCGATTGCGTCACCGAGATCCCCGCCGAGCGCTGGGACTGGCGCCAGCACTTCGACGCGCGCAAGGGCCAGGACGGCAAGAGCTACAGCAAGTGGGGCGGTTTCATCGACGGCATGGACGCCTTCGACCCGATGTTCTTCGGCATCGCGCCTCGCGAGGCGCAGCTGATGGACCCGCAGGAGCGGCTGTTCCTGCAATGCGCGTATCACGCGATCGAGGATGCCGGTTATACGCGAGCCAGCCTGGCAGCGGCGGGCACGGTCGGCGAGCGACGCGGCCAGGTCGGCGTGTTCGTCGGCGTGATGTACGAGGAGTACCAGCTTTATGCCTCGCAGGCGCAGGCGCAAGGGCAGGCATTGAGCTTGTTCGGCAGCGCCTCGTCGATCGCCAACCGGGTGTCCTATCACTGCGATTTCCATGGTCCGAGCCTGGCCGTGGACACCATGTGCTCGTCGTCGCTGACGGCGATCCACCTGGCTTGCCAGAGCCTGCGCCAGGGAGGTTGTTCGGTGGCGATCGCGGGCGGCGTGAACGTCAGCGTGCACCCGAACAAGTACCTGATGCTCTCGGACCGGCAGTTCATGGCCAGCAACGGCCGCTGTACCAGTTTCGGCGAAGGCGGCGACGGTTATGTGCCGGCGGAAGGTGTGGGCGCGGTGGTGCTCAAGCCCTTGGAGAAGGCGCTGGCCGATGGTGACCACATCTATGGCGTGATCAAGGGCAGTGCCCTCAACCATGGTGGCAAGACCAATGGCTACACGGTGCCCAATCCGGTGGCGCAGGGGCAGGTGATCGGCCAGGCGCTGGCGGAATCGGGCGTCCCGGCACGAGCCATCAGCTATGTCGAGGCACATGGCACGGGCACCTCGCTGGGCGATCCGATCGAGATCGCCGGCTTGAGCCAGGCTTACGGCGCGAGCACGCAGGACAAGGCGTATTGCGCGATCGGTTCGGTCAAATCGAACATAGGGCACGCGGAAAGTGCGGCCGGGATGGCTGGCCTGACCAAGGTGCTGCTGCAGATGCAGAACGGGCAGTTGGTCAAGAGCCTGCACAGCGACACGCTGAATCCGCATATCGATTTCAGCCAGACGCCGTTCGTGGTGCAGCGCGAGCTGAGCCCCTGGACGCGGCCGGTGCTGGAACTCGATGGTGGCGACAAACGCGAATATCCGCGCATCGCGGGACTGTCGTCGTTCGGCGCGGGCGGTGCCAATGCGCATCTGGTGATTTCCGAAGCGCCGTCTTCCACGCAGGCATCCACCTCGCAGGCAACCTCGGTGGTCGTCGTGCTCTCTGCCCGCAACGAGAACGCCTTGCGGCTCCATGTCGAGCAGTTGTTGGAACACGTGCAATCGCATGCGCCGGATCTCGCCAGCCTGGCCTACACGCTGCAGATCGGCCGCGAGCCGATGGAGCATCGGCTGGCGATCGTGGCCGACTCGGCGGAGCAGCTGCGCGCGCGCCTGAGCGCTTATCTGCAAGGCGATTCGCTGGCCGAGGCGGTGTATCGCGGCGAGCCACGTCGCAGCCAGGAAGCCATGGCGGTGTTCGGCGGCGACGAGGAATTGCAGGAGGCGGTGGCGAAATGGATCACGCGCGGCAAGCTGGAAAAGCTGGCCGAGCTGTGGGTGCAAGGCCTGTCGATCCGCTGGGAGCAGTTGTACGGCCAGACCCTGCCGCGCCGAATCAGCCTGCCGACCTATCCTTTCGCCCAGGAGCGCTACTGGATCGATGCCGGCCCGACTGCCGCCCGCGTGGCGGGCTCGGATATCCTGCATCCGCTGCTGCACCTGAACAGCTCGGACCTGCAAGGCCAGCGCTACACCACCACGCTGGATGCCGAGATTGGCCTGCTGCGCCAGCACCGCCTGCACGGCCGGGCCACGCTGCCGGCCCTGGCCCAGCTGGAATGGGCCAGGGCCGCCCTGGCACATGCGCTGGGCGGTGCCACTGGCTTGTGCTTGGAGGATGTGCAGTGGCTGGAGCCCCTGCACGTCGACGCGCCCACGACGCTGCATATCGCCCTGGACTGGGAGGACGAGACGCGCGTCAGCTACGAGATCTACCGCGAGGACGATGACGCCCGCCAGGTCCACGTCCATGGCCGGGCCGAGCTCATCGACGAATCGCAGGCTCCTCGGCTGGACTTGCCTGCTTTGCAGGCGCGGTGCATGCAGCCGCTCGGCGGTGGCGAAGCCTATTCCCGCCTCGCCGCTGCCGGCTGGTCATACGCCGACGGCTTCCAGGCGCTGAGCAGCCTGCAGTTGGGCGAAGGCATGGCGATCGCTTACTGGCGGCAGACGGCCAACCCGTCCTGGCAGGACTACGCGCTCGCGCCGAATCTGCTCGACGTCGCCTTGCAGGCTTGCCGCCTGGCTTGGCCGGAGCAGGACTGGAGCTGGCCGGCTGCCGCGCGGCAGATGCGGATTGTCGGCAGCCTGCCCGCGCAGGGCGTGGTGCTTGTACGGCAGTATCCGGGTCAGATCGAAGTCGACATTGATTTCGCCGACGGCGAGGGCCACGTGCTCGCGAGCCTGCAAGGCCTAAGGCCGCATCAGCAGTGCACGCAACAGGCTTCGGTCGCGCAGACCTTGCTGCTGGTGCCGCGCTGGACGGCACAGGCCGCTCCTGCCACGAGCGAACGCACGAGCTACGCGGCCCATTGGGTGGTGCTGTGCGAGCTGGACGCGCCGGTCTCCCTGGAAGCCGAGCTGGCGCCGGCGCGCTGCCTGCGCTGGCAGGCCAGCGGCAATCCGGCCGAGCGCTATGGCGCGTATGCCGGGCAGGCGTTGGCCTGGCTGCAGGACATCGTCGCCGGTGGTCCCGGCGGCCAGGTGCTGCTGCAATTGGTGCTGCCGGCCCGGGGCGAAGCGGCCCTGATGCACGGCCTCGGCGGCATGCTGCGCAGCGCCCGCCTCGAGTACCCCTGGCTGCTGATCCAGGTGATCGCCGTCGACAGCGCGCAAGCGCTCGCCGATCGTTTGATCGCCGAAGCCGCCGCACCAGCCCCGGCGCTGCGTTATGGCGCGGCGGGACGCGAGGTACTTGCCTTCGCCCCGCTGGCTGCCGCTGACGCTGCTGCGGCGCAGACGCAATTGGCATGGCGCGACGACGGCGTGTACTGGATCACTGGTGGCCTGGGCGGCCTGGGCCGGCTGTTCGCGACAGCGATTGCCGCCGAGGTCCGCAACCCGGTGCTGGTGCTAAGCGCGCGCCGCGCTCCGGACCCGGCGCAGGCCGCCTTCATCGAACGCTTGCGCGAGCAGGGCGCGCGTGTCGAATTCCGCGCCATGGATACCGGCGAAGCCGCGGCGGTCGAGGCGGTGGTCCAGGCCATCGTCGCCGAACATGGCCGCCTGAACGGCATCATCCACAGCGCCGGCGTGCTGCGCGACAGCCTGCTGGCCAACAAGTGCGAGGCCGACCTGCGGCAGGTGCTGAACGCAAAGGTGGGCGGCCTGCTCGCGCTGGACTTGGCGACCCGCGACATGGCGCTGGACTGGTTCCTGCTGTGTTCCTCGGTGAGCAGCGTGCTGGGCAACGCGGGGCAGACCGACTATGCTGCGGCCAACGGCTTCATGGACGCCTACGCGGCCTATCGCCAGGACCTGGTGACGCAAGGCCTGCGCCAGGGCCGCAGCGTGTCGCTGAGCTGGCCGCTGTGGGCCGAAGGCGGCATGCATATCGACGCGGCCGCGCAGGCGCAGATGCGCCGCGCCACCGGCATGCAGGCCCTGCCCAGCGCGGCCGGGCTGGATGCGCTGCACCAGGCGCTGGCTGCGTCCGCGTCTCACGTGCTGGTGCTGCACGGCGAGCCGCAACGCCTGCACGATTACGTCGGCGCCGTGCATCGCGTTCCGGATCTGGCCGAGCCGGCCTCTACGATGCCCGCTGGGCGCGGCTATCGACGCGAACTGAAGGGCCTGGACCTGGCCGACTGCGTGAGCTGGGACTTGGTCGAGCATACGCACGAGCTGCTGCGTGTGCCTCGCGATGCCGTGGACACGCAGGCCAACCTGATCGAGTACGGCTACGACTCGGTATCCCTGACCGCCTTCGCGGCGCGTCTCGGCGAGCATTACGGTATCGTGCTGACGCCGTCGCTGTTTTTCAGCCATCCGACGCTGGAGCAGTTCACCGCCTATCTGCTGGCCAGCCATGGCGCAGCGCTGGCCGCGTTCTATCGCGCAGAGCCCGAACCTGATCGCGCGGAAGCGGCGGTTGCCGCGCTCGCCGTGGCCGGCATGCCCGCCGCGGCATCCGTGCCGGCCCGCGCCTCGGCTCAACGCCGCCGCGCCCTGCTGGCCGGTGCAGCAGCCACCACCACCGAGCCGATCGCGATCATCGGTATCAGCGGCCGCTTCCCAGGCGCGCGTTCGGTGGACGAGCTGTGGGCTATCCTGCGCGACGGCCGCGAAGTGCTGCAGTCCGCCGGCGCCGAGCGTTTCGCGGCATGGCCGCCGGAGCAGCAGCCAGCTTGCGACCGCATCGGCCTGCTGCCCGGCGTGGCCGAATTTGATCCGCTGTTCTTCGAGATCTCGCCGCGCGAGGCGGAAGTCATGGACCCGCGCCAGCGCCTGCTGCTGCAGGAGGCCTGGCGCGCGCTGGAGGATGCCGGTTACGGCGGCAGCCATCTGCAGCGTCATACCGTCGGCATGTTCGTCGGCGTGGAGCAGGGCGACTACCAGCTGATCGGCAAGGCCGACGCCGACGTCACGTCGAATCACGATGGCGTGCTGGCCACGCGCCTGGCCTACGCGCTAAATCTGCACGGCCCGGCCATGGCGATCAACACGGCCTGCTCGTCCGGCCTGGTGGCCGCGCACCAGGCCTGCCTGAGCCTGCGTGCCGGCGAATGCGACACGGCGATCGCCGCCGGCGTGAACCTGCTGCTGACGCCGACCATCGTGCGTTCGATGGAGCAGGCTGGCATGCTGTCGCCGGAAGGGCGCTGCCATGCGTTCGACCGCCGCGCCAACGGCATGGTGCCGGGCGAGGCGGTGGTGGCCCTGGTGCTTAAGCGGCTCTCGCAGGCCGAGGCGGACGGAGATCCAATCCACGCGGTGATCGTCGGCAGTGGCATCAACTACGACGGCAAGACCAACGGCATCACGGCGCCCAGCGGTGCCGCGCAGACCCGGCTTCTGCAGTCGGTGTACGCGCGCCATCGCATCGATCCCGCCGAAATCGACTACATCGTCACCCACGGCACCGGCACGCCGCTGGGCGATCCAGTGGAAATCAACGCACTGGCCGATGCCTTCGCGCCGCATGCGCGCTCGCCGCAATCCTGCGCGCTGACCTCGAGCAAGAGCAACCTAGGCCATACCCAGGCGGCGTCCGGGCTGGTCAGCCTGGTGGGCCTAGTGCAGGCGATGCGTCACGAAACGATTCCGGCCAGCCTGCATTGCGAGCAGCTCAGCGACCACATCCCCTGGCAGCAAAGCCCGTTCTACGTCAATACCGCCGCGCGGCCCTGGCCGGCGGCGGCCGGCCGCGCGCGGCTGGGTGCCGTGAGTGCGTTTGGTATCAGCGGCACCAATGCGCACATGGTGCTGCGCAGCCACACCGTGCCGCCTGCCGCCGGGCGGCGCGCGTCGGCGCGGCCATTGCTGCTGGCGGTCTCGGCCAAGACCGCCGAGGCCTTGCGGCAGCGCGTGCAAGACCTGGTCGATCTGCTGCAGGCGCGGGACCACGATGCCGCCGAGCTGGCTGTGATCAGCCATACCCTGCTCAGCGGACGCCAGCACTTAGCGCACCGCTGCGCCGTGGTGGTCCAGGATTGCGACGATGCGGTCCATGCCCTGCAGCAGGCGCTCTCGCGAGAAACCCGCGCCAACCTGTTCCGCGGCGTGGTGGGTCGTGAATTCGTCGCGCAGAAGGCCTTGCTCGACTACGGCGAGGAACTAATCGGCCGGATCGCGGCCTTGCAGCAGGCCGAGGTGCCGAGCCAGGCGAGCCGGGAGGCGCTGCTCGCCCTGGCCGACATGTATTGCCAGGGTTATGCGCTGAGCTGGCATGGGCTGTTCGGCCAAACGCCGCCGAACCGGGTTCATCTTCCGACCTATCCGTTCGCGCGGGAGACTTATTGGGTGACGCCGGCGGGCCGTGCCGAGGCGGTGGCGACGGCGCAGCTGCATCCGCTCGTGGATCGCAATACCTCTGACCTGAACGAGCAGCGCTACAGCAGCCTTCTCTCCGGCGACGCCTTCTTCCTGCGCGACCACGTGGTGCAGGGGCGCCGCGTGCTGCCGGGCGTGGCGCAGCTGGAATGGGCGCGTGCCGCGGCGGCCTTGGCGCTGGGCGGCGAGCCGTCGATTCGGCTGGGTCAGGTCGACTGGCTGAAGCCGCTGGTGGTGGAGCAGGTGGAGGAATTCCACATCGCTCTGGCACCGCAGGATGACGGGCGTCTGGCCTTCGAGATCTACGGCGGCGCGGGCGAGGACGGCCAGGTCCATTGCCAGGGCTGGGCCGAGGCGGTGAGCCCGGCGCAGGTGCACCGTGTCGATCTGGAAGGCTTGCGGGCGCGCTGCACCCGGAGTCTGACGGGCGAGCAGTGCTACGCGCGCTTCGTCGGGATGGGGCTGAGCTACGGCCCGAGCTTCCAGTCGCTGGCCGGTTTGCGGATGGGCGAGGGCATCGCCATCGGCGAGCTTCGGTGGCCGGCAGGCGTGGACCAGGCGGCCTATCTGCTGCCGCCGAGCCTGCTGGATGGCGCGCTGCAAAGCTGTATCGGCCTGTATGCCGAGTCCACCGGGCTGATCCTGCCGTTTTCGGTCGAAACCGTCGGGCAATGGGGACCGGTGCCGGCGACGGCCTATGCCGTGGTGCAGCCCGGTGCCGACGACAGCGAGGCGGTGCGCAAGCTCGATATCCGCATCGTCGACGAGCAAGGGCAGGTGGCGGTGTGCCTGAGCGGCCTGAACCTGCGTGCTGCCGCGCCGGCAGCGCCGGCGGCCGGAACGCTGATGCTTGCACCGCAATGGCGCGCGCAGCCGGTGCCGGTGACGAACGTGATGCCGGCCCGTGCCGCACATCGCGTGATCTTCTGCGAGGTGGTACCGGTCGATTTGCGGGAGGCCTTGCCCGCCGCGTCCAGCGTTCACTGGACGGCTGAAGGCAGCCTCGATGCGCGCTATACGCGCCATGCGGAACAACTCTGCGCCGAACTTCAGGCGCTGGCCGCGAGCCAGTCCAAGGGCCAGCTGTGGCTGCAACTGGTGGTGCCGGCTCAAGGCGAGGACGCGGTACTGCAAGGGCTGGATGGCCTGCTGCGCACGGCTCGACAGGAATACCCCTGGTTGGTCGCCCAGACAATCGCCGTGATGAATACTCGGGACCTGGCGGCGCGGCTGGCTGCAGAAGCCGGTTCGCCGGCACCGCGGCTGCGTCATGGCGAGGCGGGCCGCGAGATTCTCGACTACGCGGAAGTTTCCGGATCCAGCCAGGCCCGGCCCTGGCGCGATCGAGGGGTTTACTGGATCACCGGCGGCCTGGGCGGCCTGGGCCGTCTGTTCGCCGCGCACATCGTGCGCCAGGCAAAGGCGCCGGTCCTGGTGTTGAGCGGCCGGCGCGAGCCGGGCGCGGCCGGTCAAGCGCAATTGCAGGCGTTGCGGGCGCTGGGTGCGAGTGTGGAATATTACGCGCTCGATATTGCCGACGCGGCTGCGACATCGGCGCTGGCGCAGGATATCGTCGTGCGTCATGGCCGCCTGAACGGCGTGATCCACGGCGCGGGTCTGTTGCGCGACGGCCTGCTGCACACCAAGACCAGCGACGAGCTGCGGCAGGTGCTGGCACCCAAGGTGGCCGGCACGATGGCGCTGGACCAGGCTACCGCGAACCTCGAACTGGACTGGCTGCTTCTGTGCGCGTCGGCGGCCGGCGTGCTGGGCAATGTCGGGCAGGGCGATTACGCCGCCGCCAATGCCTATCTCGACGCCTATGCGGCCCATCGCGACGAGCTCATGGCGCAGGGGTGCCGCCATGGACGCGCGATCTCGGTGAGTTGGCCGCTGTGGGCCGAGGGCGGCATGCATGTCGATGCGCAGACGCAGGCGCACCTGCAACGCGGCACCGGCATGCAGGCGCTGCCGAGCGAGGCCGGGCTGGCCGCCGTCGACCAGGCCCTGAGCCAGAGCGGTGTCGCTCAGGTGCTGGTGCTGCATGGCGAGCGGGCGCGGTTGCTGGCCCATGTGCATGAGGTTCACGCGGCACCGGTGCTGGAAGCAGAGGCGGAAACGGCGGCCCCTGTCGCGGCGGAATCCGGGGTGGCCTTGCGCGAATCGGCGCAGCGCTTCCTCATGCGCCTGCTCTCGCAGAGCCTGAAGCTGTCGCCGCAGCGCATCGATGCGCAGGCGCCGCTGGAGAAATACGGCATCAATTCGATCCTGGTGGTCAGCCTGACTCGCGACCTCGAAGCGAGCTTCGGGCGTTTGCCGGCCACCCTGTTCTTCGAATACCAGAGCATCGCCGCGCTGACCGAGTACTTCCTCCAGCACCACGCGGCGGCGCTGCACGCCTTGCTGGGACGGCCACAGGCCGCCGAGGCTGGTGCCGCCTCGTCGCTGCCCCTTCCGGCCACGTCTCCCACGACGGTTCAAACCGCGCGCTCGTCGCCGGCGCGCCGCTTCTCGCGCCGAAATACGCTGGCCTCTATCGCGCCGCGCGATGCGCGGCCCGCATTGCTCGATATCGCCATCGTGGGCCTGAGCGGACGTTATCCGCAGGCACGCAGCGTGGCCGACTACTGGGTCAACCTGCTGCAGGGCGTCGATTGCGTCACCGAGATCCCCGCCGAGCGCTGGGACTGGCGCAGCCAGTACGATCCGGCCAAGGGCAAGCTGGGCAAGATCTACAGCCGCTGGGGCGGATTTATCGACGAGGTGGATGCCTTCGATCCGCTGTTCTTCAATATCTCGCCGCGCGAGGCCGAATTGATCGATCCGCAGGAACGGCTGTTCCTGCAATGCGCCTATCACGCGATCGAGGATGCCGGTTATACGCGAGCGGGCCTGGCGGCTTCGGCAACGGCGGGGGAGAGTCATGGTCAGGTCGGCGTGTTTGTCGGCGTGATGTACGAGGAGTACCAGCTTTACGGTGCCCAGGCGCAGGTACAAGGGCAGGCGCTGAGCCTGTTCGGCAGCGCCTCGTCGATCGCCAACCGGGTGTCCTATCACTGCGATTTCCATGGTCCGAGCATTGCCGTGGACACCATGTGCTCGTCGTCGCTGACGGCGATTCACCTGGCTTGCCAGAGTCTGCGCCAAGGCGGCTGTTCGGTGGCGATTGCCGGCGGCGTAAACGTCAGCGTGCATCCCAACAAGTACCTGATGCTCTCGGATCGGCAGTTCATGGCCAGCAATGGCCGCTGCATGAGCTTCGGTGAGGGTGGTGATGGGTATGTGCCGGCGGAAGGTGTGGGCGCGGTGGTGCTCAAGCCCTTGGAGAAGGCGCTGGCCGATGGTGACCACATCTATGGCGTGATCAAGGGCAGTGCCCTCAACCATGGTGGCAAGACCAATGGCTACACGGTGCCCAATCCGGTGGCGCAGGGGCAGGTGATCGGCCAGGCGCTGGCGGAATCGGGCGTCCCGGCACGAGCCATCAGCTATGTCGAGGCACATGGCACGGGCACCTCGCTGGGCGATCCGATCGAGATCGCCGGCTTGAGCCAGGCTTACGGCGCGAGCACGCAGGACAAGGCGTATTGCGCGATCGGTTCGGTCAAATCGAACATAGGGCACGCGGAAAGTGCGGCCGGGATGGCTGGCCTGACCAAGGTGCTGCTGCAGATGCAGCACGGGCAGTTGGTCAAGAGCCTGCACAGCGACACGCTGAATCCGCATATCGATTTCAGCCAGACGCCGTTCGTGGTGCAGCGCGAGCTGAGCCCCTGGACGCGGCCGGTGCTGGAACTCGATGGCGGCGACAAACGCGAATATCCGCGCATCGCAGGGCTGTCCTCGTTCGGTGCAGGTGGTGCCAATGCGCATCTGATCGTCTCGGAAGCGCCGACGTCGAGCCAGCATGAAGCGGTGCCGCGGCAAGGTCCGGTCGTGGTGGTGCTTTCCGCGCGCGACGAGAATATCCTTCGGCTCCAGGCGGAACACTTGCTGGCGCATGTGCAATCGCATGCGCTGGATCTCGCCAGCCTGGCCTACACGCTGCAGATCGGCCGCGAGGCGATGGAGCATCGGCTGGCGATCGTGGCGGACTCGGCGGGGCAGCTGTGTACGCGCCTGAGCGCTTATCTGCAAGGCGACGCGCTTGCCGAGACGGTATATCGAGGCGAACCGCGCCGCAGCCAGGAAGCGATGGCGGTGTTCGGCGGTGACGAGGAGTTGCAGGAAGCGGTGGCGAAATGGATCGCGCGCGGCAAGCTGGAAAAGCTGGCCGAGCTGTGGGTGCAAGGCCTGTCGATTCGCTGGGAGCAGTTGTACGGCCAGACCCTGCCGTGCCGCATCAGCCTGCCGACCTATCCCTTCGCGCGCGATCGCTACTGGGTGCCGAAGAACCTGCCGTCGATCGACGCATCGTCGGCACCGGCCGCCGTGCTGCATCCGCTGGTCCACCGCAACACCTCGCGCCTGGGCGGCCAGCGCTTCAGCACGCGGCTCGACCCGCAATTCTGGCTGCTGCGCGAGCACCAGGTGCAGGGCCGCGGGCTGCTGCCCGGCGCGGCTCAGCTGGAATGGGCGCGCGCGGCGCTAAGCATCGCGCTGGAAGGTGCCGAGGTGCGTCTGCTGCAGGTCAACTGGCTGCGGCCCCTGCTGGTGGAAGACACCGCCGAGCTGCATATCGCCTTGCGCCTGGAAGGCGACGGCCGCCGCATCGGTTACCGGATCTACCGCGAGCAGGATGGCGACACGTTCGTCTATAGCCGCGGCTGGGCCGAGGCGCTGGGCGAACAGGTGCCGGCACCGACGCTGGACCTGGCAGGGCTGCTCGCGAGCTGCACGCGGCACTGGTCGCGCGCGGAGGGCTACGCGCGCTTCCAGGCCATGGGGCTGCACTATGGCGAAAACTTCCAGGTGCTGGAGTCCTGGCAGATCGGCGCCGCCGTGGTGGTGGCCGGGTTGCGCGCGCCAGACGCCGCAAGGCTGGCCGGCTACGGCCTGCCGCCTAATATGCTCGACGGTGCTTTGCAGGCCAGTCTCGGCCTGGCCGGCGAGCAGACCCTGAGCCTGCCGTTCGCGGTCGAGCTGGTCGAACAATGGGGCCCCGTGCCCAGCCCGGCCTATGTCGTCGCGCGTCGCGCGGCCAGCGACAGCGCCGCCATGCCCAAGCTCGATATCGACATCGTCGATGCACAAGGGCGGGTTGCCGTGCGGCTTGGTCAATTCAGCCGTCGCCCGGTGGAGGTCCGAGCCGGAACCGAATCGATGTCACCGGCCGCAACAGCCGATGCGGGCCAGGAATGGACCCTCGCCCCGGCATGGGACATCGCGGATATCGACGTGAGGCAGGAAGGCTGGCCGGTGCAAGGCACGCTGGTGCTGGGCGAGGCCGACTGGATTGGCGCGACCGGCATGCGCCGCCTGGACTGGGTGCCCGATGACAGCCGCGAACGCCTGATCGAGCGCCTCGGCGAGCAAGGTGAGCTGCAGCAGCTGATCTGGGCCGTGCCGAGTGCCGAGCCGCATGCGGCGCTGATGTGCCTGCGCCTGGTCCAGGCCCTGCTGGCCCTGGACTGCGGCGCGCGTTCCCTGAAGCTCGCCGTGGTCACGCGGCAGGCACAGGCGGTCTGGCCGCAGGAGACGGCGGACCCGCGGCAGGCCAGCGTGCATGGCCTGGTCGGCAGTCTCGCCAAGGAATACCCGCATTGGCAGATTAGCCTGATCGACCTGCCGGCGCAGGCCGCGCCAGACGGCCATCACTGGCTGGCGCAAGTCGCGCAGGTGCCGGATTCGCGCGGCGACGCGCGCGCCTGGCGCGACGGCCGCTGGTATCGGCAGCAACTTGTGCCTTGCCGCTTGCCGGCGGTCCAGGCCTCGGCTTACCGGCAGGGCGGCGTCTACGTGATCCTGGGCGGTGCCGGCGGAATCGGCGTGGCGTTCAGCGAGTACCTGGTGCGCCATTATCAGGCGCAGGTGGTCTGGCTCGGGCGCCGCGCCGAAGACGCCGCCATCGCTGCGCAGCGTGCCCGCCTGGGCGGCTTCGGCCCCGCGCCCTGGTACCTTCAGGCCGACGCCACCGACCGTGCCGCCCTGGAGCGGGCCCATGCGCAGATCCACCAGCGGCACGGCGCGATTCACGGCCTGGTGCACGCTGCGATCGTGCTGGCCGATCGCAGCCTGGCCGGCATGCCGGAAGCCGTCTTCGAGGCGGCGCTCGACGCCAAGGCCGCCACTACCGAGAACCTCGATGCCGTGTTCGGCACCGATCCGCTCGATTTCCAGTTGTTCTTCTCGTCCCTGCAGAGCTACACCAAGTCGGCCGGGCAGAGCAATTACGCGGCCGGCTGCTGCCATGCCGACGCCTATGCACACGGCTTGCGGCAGCGGCGGCCCTATCCGGTCAAGCTGATGAACTGGGGCTACTGGGGCAGCATCGGCATCGTCTCCGCTGCGACCTATCGAGAACGCATGGCCCAGGCCGGCGTCGCCTCGATCGAGCCGCCCGAGGCGATGGCCGCGCTGGAGCGCCTGGTGGCCGCGCCGCTGCACCAGGTGGCCTTCGTCAAGACCACCACGGCGCAGATGCCGCCGCTGTTGGCCTTCGATCCGCAAGCGCGTATCGAACTCGCCGAGGCGTCGCCCGCGATCAGCCTGCCGGCACCGGCCGATCTGCCGAAGCCCGAGGCTGCTCATGCCGAGCAGGCAGCGATGGAAGCGCAACTAGCCCGGCTGCTGTGGGCGAAGCTGACGGCCTGGGGCTGGCATGGCGCGCAGGCGCCGGGGCTGGCGCCTGCCTATGTGCCTTGGCACCAGGCCAGCCTGCGCCTGCTGCGAGAGCAGGCGCTGCTGCCGGCCGTGACCTCATCCGACGAGGCCGTGCTGAGCGCGCAATGGCAGGCCTATGTGCAGGCGCGTCGCGACAACAAGGCGCTCGGCGCCCACATCCGTCTCGCCGACGCGGCTTTGCAGGCCCTGCCCGCGATCCTGCGCGGCGAACGTGCCGCCACCGAGGTGCTGTTCCCGCAGGCCAGCCTCAGCCTGGTGGAAGGCGTGTATCGCAACAACCCGGTGGCTGACTACTTCAACGCGGTGTTGGGCGAGCGTCTGCAGGCCTATGTCCAGGTACGGCTGGCGCAGGATGCGCAGGCTCGCTTGCGCATCCTGGAAATCGGTGCCGGCACCGGCGGCACCAGCGAGGGGTTGTTCCGGCGTTTGGCGCCGTATGCCGCACAGATCGCCGAGTACGCCTATACCGACCTGTCGGCTGCCTTCCTGCGGCATGCCGAACAGCAGTACGCGTCGCTTGCACCGTACCTGCGTACGCAGCGCCTGGATATCGAGCGCAGCCCGCTGGCCCAGGGTTTCGACGCGGGCGGCTACGACCTGATCGTGGCGACGAACGTGCTGCACGCTACGCGCGATATCCGCCGCACCTTGCGCCATGCCAAGTCCCTACTCAGGGCCGAGGGGCGCCTGCTGCTCAATGAAATGGAAGGCACCAGCATCTTCGCTCACCTGAGCTTCGGCCTGCTGGACGGCTGGTGGCTGGCGCGCGACCCGGCGCTGCGCATTCCCGGCACGCCGGCGCTGAGCTGGAACAGCTGGAGGGAGGTCTTGATGGGAGAGGGGTTCCGGCAGGTGCTGGCCCCGGTATTTGGGGCGCATCGCTTCGGCCAGCAGATCGTCGAGGCCGGCAGCGACGGCGTGATCCGTGTGCAGACCGAGACGGCACCCGCGCCGGTGGCTGCGGTAGCGGTGGCGGCACCGCCGGCTCGGGTTGCGCGGCCGGCCGCGGTGCCGACGCGCTCGGACGCCACCGTCGCGGCTCCGGCGAGCGGGGCGCGCAGCCGGCAGGCCAAGGTACGCCAGGCGCTCCGCGAGAGCGTGCTGGAGGCGTTGAAGATGAACGCCGCGCAATTGCAGGACGACCAGGCCTTCATGACTTACGGCGTGGACTCGATCACCGGCGTGGCGCTGGTCAACACCATCAATGCGCAGTTGGGCCTGCGCCTGCCGACTACGGCGCTGTTCGACTACAGCACAATCGATCAGTTGAGCGCGTATATCAGCGCGCAATACGCGACGCAGCTGGCTGACGGCGAGCCGGAGTCGGTTCAGGCTGTTTCGGCGGTGCCCGTGATGATGGAGATGGTTATGCCCGCGCTTTCGGCAAGCACGCTTGATACGGTGCCGATATCGTCGCCGGTTGCCGAAGCTGTTCATGTTGCTCAGGCCGCATCGCCTGTCACGGCATGGCAGCCGGCGGCGCCGGCCACGCCCGTCCAGCCTCGGCCCCTGCCGGCCGCCACGCCTCGGCTTTTGGGCGCGGGCTACCACCGTGTCTGGCTCGACCGGCCCGGCAGCATCGACGAAGTGCGCATCGTCGAGGACAGCCTGCTGCCCCTTCAGCCGCACGAGGTGCGCATCGCGGTGCGCGCCTTCTCGCTGAACTTCGGCGACCTGCTCTGCATTAAGGGCATGTACCCGACCCAGCCGCCTTATCCGTTCACGCCCGGTTTCGAAGCTAGCGGCGTGGTGGTGTCGGTCGGCGCGGGCGTGAGCCGCGTGGCGGTGGGCGATGTGGTGATGGCGATCGCCGGTGCCGAACTGGGCGCGCATGCTACGGTGTTGACCTGCCTGGAGCAGCAGGTCTATGCCATGCCGCGCGGCCTGTCCTTCGAGGCGGCCTGCGCGATGCCGGTGGTGGCGGTGACCATGATCGAGTGCTTTGCCAAGGCGCGACTGAAGGCCGGTGAAAGTATCCTGATCCAGACGGCCACCGGCGGCACCGGCCTGATCGCGGTCCAGCTGGCCCAGCACGCCGGCGCGCGGATCTACGCCACCGCGGGTTCCGCGGCTAAGCTCGACTACTTGGCCGATTTGGGTGTCGAGCACCGCATCAACTACCTGGAAAAGGATTTCGAGGCGGAGCTGATGCGGCTGACCGAAGGCCGCGGCGTGGACGTGGTGATCAACACGCTGGGCGGCGACGCGGTGCAGAAGGGGCTCAACTGCCTGGCGCCGGAAGGCCGCTATATCGAGATCGCGATGACGGCGCTGAAGTCTGCACGCGCGATCGACCTGTCGGGGTTTGCCGACAACCAGACCCTGCACAGCGTGGACCTGCGCAAGCTCGGTCGTACCAATCCGGCCGCGCTGGAGCGCGGTGTGCGTGAGATGACGCGCCTGCTCGAGGAAGGCGTGATCTCGCCGACCCTGAGTCGCGGCTTCGATTTCGAGCAGATCCAGAATGCCTATCGCTGGCTGGAGGATCGCCGCAATATCGGCAAGGTGGTGGTCAGCGTGCCGCCGGCGTATCGCTACCAGGAGGAAGGCGGCGAGCGGGCCGCCATCGAGCCGATCGCGGTGATCGGCATGAGCGGCCGTTTCGCCCGCGCCAGCAACCTTCAGGAACTGTGGCAGGCCCTGGCCGGCGGCGAGGACCTGATCGAGGAGGCCAGCCGCTGGAAGCTGGACGCATATGGCCCCGACAACGAGCCGTATTGCCGTCACGGCGGCTTCCTGCGCGACATCGACGTTTTCGACCCGATGTTCTTCAACATCTCCGGCCGCGAGGCTGCGGCGATGGACCCGCAGCAGCGGATCTTCCTCGCAGAGGCCTGGCATGCGCTGGAGGATGCCGGCTACGCGGGCGCGGCCGTCGAGGGGCGGCGCTGCGGCGTGTACGTGGGCTGCGCGGCCGGCGACTACCAGCGCCTGCTCGACCGCGATGCACCGGCTCAGGCCTTCTGGGGCAATGCCGGCTCGCTGATTCCGGCGCGCATTGCCTATCACCTGGACCTGCAGGGGCCGGCGGTGGCGATCGACACGGCCTGTTCCAGCTCGCTGGTGGCCCTGCACCAGGCCTGTCAGGCGCTGCGCCACGGCGAGGCTGAGTTGGTGCTGGCCGGCGGCGTGTTCGTGCAGAGCACCGAGGACTTCTACCTGCAGGCCAATCGCGCCGGCATGCTGTCGCCGCGCGGACGCTGCCATACCTTCGATGAGCGCGCCGACGGCTTCGTGCCGGGCGAGGGCGTGGGCGTGGTGGTGCTTAAGCGCCTGTCGCAGGCGCTGGCGGATGGCGACCAGATCCACGGCGTGATCAAGGGCTCGGGAATCAACCAGGACGGTGCCACCAACGGCATTACCGCGCCCAGCGCGCGCTCGCAGACGCGCCTGGAGCGCGAGGTCTACCAGCGTCACGACATCGACCCCCGGCAGATCCAGGTGGTGGAGGCGCACGGCACCGGTACGGTGCTGGGCGACCCTATCGAGTATCGCGCGCTGACCGAGGCGCTGCTCGACGGGCAGCCGGCCGGCGAGCCGGGCACGCGCTGCGCGATCGGCTCGATCAAGAGCAATCTGGGCCATACCGCGGCGGCGGCCGGCATCGCCGGCGTGATCAAGCTGCTGCTGGCCTTGCGGCATCGCCGGATTCCGCCTTCGCTGCATTTCGAGCAGGGCAATGCGCATATCGATTTCGCCCGCGGCCCGCTATACGTGCCCACCACGCTGGAGGAGTGGCCGGCGGCGGCCGGTGGGCAGCGCCTGGCGGCGGTCAGCTCGTTCGGCTTCAGCGGGACCAACGCGCATGCGGTGATCGGCGAGGCGCCGGCCTCGAATCGCGCGCTGCCGCAGCGTCCCTCCTACCTGATCGTGCTCTCCGCACGCACGCAGCCCCAGTTGCGCCTGCAACTGGAGCGACTGCAGGCCCACTTGGGCGACGAGTCGCCGGCGCTCAGTTCGCTCAGTCATACCTTGCTGCTCGGGCGTCGCCATTTCGATTGCCGTTGGGCCTGCGTGGCGAGCGATCTGGATGGCTTGCGGGAACAGCTAGCCGCCGCGCTTCGGTATGAGACGGCCGGTAGCCGGATCGTTGCCGGCCAGGCGCCCAGCGACGAGCAGCTGGCCGCCTTGCAGCGCCTGATGCGGGACTACGCGGGCGCTAGCTCGGGCGAGGCGGCCCGCGATGAGCTGGAGCCGCTGCGCGAGGCTTATCTGCGGGGACTGTCCTTGAACTGGAGCGCCTTGTTCCAGGGCGATAGCTGGCAACGCGTCAGCCTGCCTGGTTATCCGTTCGCCAGCGAGCGTTACTGGGTGCCGGTGCGCCAGGTTGCGGCGAGCACCGAAGCGGCTGTCTCGCCCGCACCGGTCCCGCAAGCTGCCGCGGACCTGGGCGGTGAGAACGATGCCGGCGAGGCTCGGACCTTGACGTGGGTTCCGCGCTGGCAAGCGAGTGGGTTGGTTGCGGATGCAAGGGCTGACGTCGCGTCGGATCGGCACGTGATCCTCTGCGAACTGGATACCGATCCGGCGCTCGTCGAAGGTGCCGCCACGGTCAAACAGTGGGCGCACGAAGGCCAGCTAGACTGGCGCTATGCGCGTTATGCCGAGTTGCTGCTGGCCGAACTCCAGGCGCTCGCCGAAAAGCGCTCGCACAAGCCGGTGCTGCTGCAGCTCGTAGTGCCGGCCCGCGGCGAGAGTGCGGTGCTGCAGGGCTTGAGCGGCCTGCTGCGAACGGCGGAGCAGGAATACGGCTGGTTGCGCGCGCAAACGATCGCCGTCGACGGCGGCGAGCATCTGAGCGCTCGCCTGAGCGCGGAAGCCGACGCCGGCCTGGTGCCGCGCGTGCGATACGGGCAGGCGGGTCGCGAGGTGCTCGAATACGTGCCGGTGCCGGCAGGCGAATCGACACCCGTCTGGCGGGAAGGCGGCGTGTACTGGATCACCGGTGGCCTGGGCGGCCTGGGCCTGGTGTTCGCCGAGGCGATCGCGCGACAGGTGCGGCGCCCGACGCTGGTGCTCAGCGGACGCCGCGCACCGTCACTCGAGCAGCGGCCACGGCTCGACCGGCTGCGCGAGCTGGGTGCCACGGTCGAGTGTCATGCCCTGGACGTGAGCGATGCCGAGGCCGTGGCGGCGCTGGCGCAATCGATCGTGGCGAGGCACGACCGCCTGAGCGGCGTAATCCACGCAGCCGGCGTGCTGCGCGACGGCCTGCTGCACAACAAGCGCCGGGAGGACCTGCAAGACGTGCTGGCACCGAAGGTGGCCGGCTTGCTGGCCATCGATCGCGCCTCTGCCGGGCTGGACCTGGATTGGCTGCTGCTGTGCTCGTCGGTGGCGGGGGTGCTCGGCAACCTGGGTCAGGGCGACTACGCGGCCGCCAATGCCTTCCTCGATGCTTATGCGGTCCATCGCCGGAATCCGGATGCCGGATCTTCGGGTCACGCGCGCCTGTATTCGATCAGTTGGCCGCTGTGGGAGGAGGGCGGCATGCGCGTCGACGCCGACACGCAGCAAGTGTTGTGGCGCGAGGCCGGCGTCAGGGCCATGCCCAGCGAGGCGGGCGTGCAGGCCTTGAACCGCGTGCTGATGCAGGACGCCGCGCATGCGGTGGTCATGCATGGTGCCGCGCCGCGCCTGCGCCGGGTGGTGGAAGAAGGTGGCAAGCAGGAGGCTGTCGACGAGGGCACGACCGAAACCGTGCCGGCAAGCCCTCCCGATCTGCAGGTAAAGCTGGAAGCGGAGCTGGCGGCGATGATCGCCGCGCACCTGCAGTTGCCGATCGAGGCATTGTCGCGAGACGCGAGGATGAGCGAATTCGGTTTCGATTCCATCAGCCTCAAGGCCTTCCTGCAGATCCTGAACCGGCGCTACGGCCTGGCGCTGAGCCCGGCGATTTTCTTCGAGGAGCCGAGCATCGGCGCGCTGGCCGCGTATCTGCTGCGCGAAAATCGCGAGGCATTCGGCTTGATCGAGGCCGAAGCAATGGTGGCAAACACACCCGAGCTGCGGCCTGATGTGGCACCGGCGTCCGTGCCCACCGTGCAGGAGCGAGGCAGATCCGAGCCGGCCCAGCGCCGCGAAGCCATCGCGGTGATCGGCCTCGACGGTTATTTCCCCGCCTCGGCCGACCTGCAGGAGTACTGGGACAACCTCTGGGCGGGCCGCGACTGCATCACCGAGGTCCCGGCGTGGCGCTGGTCGCTCGACGAGTTCTACACCGAGGACGTCGAGGCGGCGATCCGGCAGGGCCGCAGCTACAGCAAGTGGGGCGGCTTCATCCGCGATATCGAGTCGCTCGATCCGACCTTCCTGAGCGGCATGCCAGCCAAGGCGAGGCTCCAGATGAACGAGGAACAGAAGCTGTTTGTCGGCATAGTGGGCCGCCTGCTGGGCGCGATCGGCTATACCGATGCTCGACTCGAGGCCCTGTGCCGCGGGCGGGTCGGCGTCTACCTCGGCATGACTGCGGAGCGGCCGGCCCCGGCCGGCGCCCCGGCTTTCGGCCGCAACGATTCGCCTGGCACGTTGGCCGGGATGGTGTCGCGAATGTTCCGCTTCAACGGGCCCAGCGTCGCGGTGGACGCGCACAGCGCCTCGTCGATGACGGCCGTGCACATGGCCTGTAACAACCTGCTGCATGGCGAATGCGACGCTGCGATCGCCGGCAGCGTGTCGCTGCTTTATCCCGACACCTATCGCGACGGCTGCCAGATCAGCCTGCTGGCCAGCCATCCCGACAGTCGCAGCTTCTCCGAGGAGAAGGACGGCGTGCTGCTAGCCGACGGGGTGGGCGCGGTCTTGCTCAAGCGCCTGTCTACCGCCGTCGAGGACGGTGACCGCATTCTCGCGGTGATCCGCTCCACGGTGGCGCAGTCGGTCAGCAGCGGCTTGTCGGACCTGCCCGAACCGGATCTGGTGGCGGCCTCGATCAAGGAGAACTTCGCGCGCGGGACGGTGGACCCGCGCACCATCAGCTATGTGGAAGCCGCCTCGGCGGGGTTCCCGATCGGCGACGTCATTGAGATGTCGGCCACCACCCGGGCCTTCCGCGCCTACACCGACCAGCAGCAGTTCTGCGCGCTCGGTTCGGTGAAGGCCAACATCGGGCACGCCACCGCCGCCTCCGGCATCTCGCAGCTCGCCAAAGTGGTGCTGCAACTGCAGCACGGCCGCCTGGCGCCTTCGATCAAGGCCGGGCCGGAGCACGCCCAGGCTCAGATCAAACATTCGCCGTTCTACGTGCAGCAGCAGGCCGAGGCCTGGCAGCGGCCGCGGCTCGCGATCGACGGCGACCAGGAACGGGAGTATCCGCGGCGCGCCATGATCAATTCGATGGGCCATGGAGGTTTCTACGCGGGCGCGATCCTGGAGGAGTACCGCGGCCCGGTGCTGGAAAACCAATGAGGAAACGAGGCGGAGCCCGGCTCGTTTCCGTGTGTGTTTGTGTGTCCCTGTGTTGAGAATTCGACCTTTTCATTTCAAACGGAGCTTGCAGATGAGTGCAGAAGCCAACAAAGCCATCGTCACCGCCATGTACGAGGCCTATGCCAGGAGCGATGCCAAGGGGCATTTCGGCCATATGTCCGACGATGTCAAGGTGACCTATTTTGGCAGCCACCGTTTCTCGCGGACCTATCATGGTAAGCAGGACCTGTTCACGAATTTCATTCCGTATTTCGTGGAGCGCCTGGACGGCCCGATCGATTTCCAGGTCAAAAACATCATCGCCGCGGACCACTGCGTGGCGGTCGAGGCGCAGGGTACGGGCCGCACCAAGGACGGTCAGGAGTACAACAATTTCTATTGCATCGTGCTGCGACTGGAAAACGGCAAGGTCACCGAGATCCGCGAGTACATGGATACCGAGCTGACCAAGCGGATCTTCGGATGAAGCCCGTTTCCTCGCGCAACCACCTGAATCCACAAGGAGAACCATGAAGGACCTGACCCAGGGATCTGTAACCCGCCACATCGCCACCATGGCCGTGCCTATCGGCGTGGGTATCGTGTTCCAGTCGCTGTTTTACCTGGTCGACCTATATTTCGTGGGCCGTCTCGGTGCCGATGCCCTGGCGGGCGTGGGCGCGGCGGGCAACGTGTCGTTCCTGGTGATGGCGCTGACCCAGGTGCTGGCCGCCGGCACCGTGGCCTTAATCGCCCGGGCCGCCGGCAGCAAGAACCAGGAGCAGGCCAGCCTGGTCGTCAACCAGGCGCTAGGGCTGGCCGTCTGTAGCGGCCTCGTGATGTTGCTGCTCGGTTATGCCCTGACGGACGCCTATATGCGCTCCACCTCGGCCACGCCGGGCGTGGTGGAGCAGGGCAGCCTATACCTCTACTGGTTCATGCCCGGGATGGCGCTGCAGTTCGTGCTGACCGCGATGGGCGCGGCGCTGCGCGGCGTTGGCGTGGTCAAGCCAACCATGGTGGTGCAGTTGTTGACCGTCGGCCTCAACATCGTGCTGGCACCCGTGCTGATCGTCGGCTGGGGGACCGGCTATCCGATGGGCGTGGCCGGTGCAGGCCTGGCCAGTACGATCGCGCTCGCGGCAGCGGCGCCGGCCATGGCCTGGTACTTCCGCAAGCTCGGCGGCTACGTGCAGATTCGGCGTGACCGGCTGCGGCCCCGGCTCAGCGACTGGTGGCGCATCCTCGGCATCGGGCTGCCCGCCGGCGGAGAATACACGCTGCTGTTTGTCTACTCGGCGGCAACCTACTGGGCCATCCGCGATTTCGGTTCGGCGGCGCAGGCCGGCTTCGGTGCCGGCTCACGCCTGATGCAGGTGCTGAGCCTGCCGGCCCTGGCCCTGTCCTTCGCGGCCGGGCCGATGGTCGGCCAGAATCTCGGCGCGGGCATGGGGCAGCGCGTGCGGCAGACTTTTGTCTCGACGGTCGGCCTTATCAGCTCGATCATGCTGCTGCTGTGCCTGCTCCTACAGTGGCAGGGCGAGACCCTGATCGGCGGCTTTGCCAAGGGCAGCGAGGTGGTAGCGCAGGGCACACAATACCTGCATGTCGCCTGCTGGAGCTTCATCGCGCAGGGCGTGATTTTCACCTGCTCCAGCGTATTCCAGGGGCTCGGCAACACCCGTCCGGCCTTGATCAGTTCCGCCATGCGCCTGCTCAGCTTCGTCCTGCCCGTGGCATGGCTCTCCATTCAGGGGGGCTTTCCCATCGTCCAGGTCTGGTACCTATCCGTGGCCAGCATGTTCCTGCAGGCCGGGCTGAGTCTTTGGCTGCTGCGCCTGGAATTTCGGCAGAAACTGGCACCGGCCATCGGCGCGCCTTCGAGCTAGCGTTCCGTTCCGCTGATTCGAGAACAAAGTCTGTGTAGCTTTTCGAGGATGGAATCGGCAGTTGCAGTCCAGATGAACGGCTTGCCGCTTTCGTTGTAGTAAGAGACGAATTGATCGGTACGCTTGACCAGTTGTTTGACCGAGCTGAACGAGCCTCTGCGGATCGCTTTGTCGGTGATCAAGGCAAAGAAGCGTTCGACCTGGTTGAGCCACGAGCTGTAGGTGGGCATGAAATGCATGTGCCAGCGGGGGCCGGGCGGCCAGCCACGCCTTGACCTTCGGGGGCTGGTGACTGCCGTAGTTGTCCACGATGCAAGGCACGTCGAGCTCAGCGGGGACGGTCTTGTCGATTTCGCGCAGAAACGACAGGAACTCCTGATGCCGGTTGCGCGGCTTGCAGGTAGCGAGCACGGTGCCGTTGAGCACGTTCAGTGCAGCGAACAGCGTGGTTGCGCAGTGACGAACATTATCGTGCGTGACGCCTACGACGTAGCCGAAGCCCATCGACAGGATGGGTTGGGTGCGTTCGAGCGCCTGACACTGGCTCTTTTCGTCCACGCACAAGACCCAGGCATGCTCGGGCGGGCTCAGGTACAGGCCGACCACGTCGCGCAGTTTCTCGATGAAGAATTGATCGGTCGAGAGTGCGAAGCTTGCGCTGCGATGCGGTTGCAGGCCGAGCAGCTTGAAGTAACGGGCACGCTCGTCGGCGAGATAGCCGTTTCGGCGGCGATCCTGCTTACGCTCCAGCGCGTGGAGCCGTCCGCCGGCTTGGTGGGCAGGGTCTTGTGAATCAGTTGAGCCAGCCGCTCATCGCCAATCGTGCGCGGCTTGCCCGGACGTACTTCGTCATACAGCCCGCTGATGCGATGCTCCAGGAACCGGATACGCCACTGGCCCGCCGTAGCGCCGTGAGTTGCAGACGCTCGGCGATGGCGCTGTTGGGCTCCCCAGCTGCCGCTGCCAGTACTATCCGCGTACGCGTCACGAGCGCCGGCCGAAATCGAACGCGAACGGGCTATATCGAAGTCAGTTGCGAGCGCTCGTCCTCGCGCAGCGCCAGTTCGGCCTTCGGTCGTCCCATGGGCACGCTGGTATCTCCCATTTTGGGTATACCGGCATGCTACGTGAACATAGATTAGTTAACAACAGAGCGGAATACTAGGCGGGCCTGCTGCCTCGCGAAACGGGGCAGTCATATCGACTGCCTTCGACAACAGAATCGGGAGAAAGTGATGTTGAGTGTCCATGAACATGCCGCAGCGCCATGGCGAGCCAGGCCGGCCGGCACAGATACCGTCTTCATGTTCGGCGGGCAGGGGACGCAGTATTTCCAGATGGGACGCGAGCTGTATCACTCCAACCCCGTGTTCCGCGAAAGGATGGACGCCTGTGACGCGTTGATCCGGGTCGAGCTGGCGTATTCACTGAGCGAGGTGCTGTACCAGGAAGGGCGCAAGGCGTCCGCGCCGTTCGACGACATCCTGCATACGCATCCCGCCTTGTTCAGTATCGGCTACAGCCTGGGCGAGATGCTTCGCGCCGAGGGTATCGAGCCGGCGGCCGTGCTCGGCTACAGCCTCGGTGAATACATCGCGCTGGCATGCGCCGGCTGCCTGCGATGGGAGGACGGCCTGCGCCTGGTCATGCGGCAAGCCCAGGTGCTGGCCCGTCACGGCGCACCGGGCGGCATGCTCAGCGTATTTGCTGAGGTCGAGCAATTCAGGCTGCGACCCGAGGTTTACAGCGGCTCGCAACTGGCGGTGGTCAATTTCAGCGGCAGCTTCTGCGTGTCCGGCGCGCGCGAGAACCTGGAGTCGATCCATCGTTACCTAGAGGCCGAAGGCACCATCGCGACCTCGCTGCCGATCCGCTTCGCCTTCCATTCCAGCGGCATTGATCTCGTCGAGAAACAAATCCGAAGCTTGACGGCGAGCCTGAGCTTCGAGCCAGGGAGGGTGCCGGTGTACTCCTGCATGCTCCGGCGCGCGATCGGCACGGCCGATATTGCGGATCCAGGCGCCTATTGCTGGCGGGTAGTTCGCGACAGCGTGCATTTCGAGGCGACGGCCCGCCGGCTGGCCGCCGACATGTCCGCGCCGTTCATGGTGGATCTAAGCGCCACCGGCACGCTGGCCACCTTCATGAAGTACGCACGCATCGACGACGTGAAATACGCGCATTGCATCAACCAGTTCGGCCGGGATCTTAATGAATACCAGTCGCTGATGTACCGGCTGGCGCATGCCTAGCAGGCCGTTGAAATACCTCATGTAGCGGTCATCCACAACGAAGGCGTAAACGTTGAACTTATGTCATCTACGAGAGCGAGATGGAACGGATGCGTGGGCCAGATGGTTTTACCGAGTCCATGTTCACGGTGCTGAAGCTGGACGATTTTGTGCCGAAGGACCATCCGTTGCGTCCGATTCGCGCGTGGCTCAATGACGGACAAACGCATGGACGATGTTTTCGCGCGGATGTACGAGGCTGACGCCAAAGGAGGTCGGCCGAGCATTGCGCCGGAGAAACTGGTGCGAGCTCTTTTGCTGCAGGTGCTGTACTCGATTCGTGGCGAGCGCATGCTGGTGGAATAGATTTTCTACAACATGCTGTTCCGCTAGTTCGTCAGCCTGCCGATGGACGGGACCGTTTGGGACCACTCGACGTTAAGCAAGAACCGCGACCGGTTGCTCGAGCACGATGTGGTGTTGTTGCTTTTCAACGAGACAGTCGAGACCGCGCGCGAGCGTGGACATCTTTCTGGGGGAGCACTTTAGCGTCGACGGTACATTGATTCAGGCATGGGCTGGGCAAGAGCTTTGTGCCGAAAGCAAGTCCAGACGAAGACGACGCACCTCCTGACGAACCGCCCGCGCCGAATGACAACTGGCACGGACACAAGCGCAGTAACGAGACGCACCAATCCACAACGGACGAGCAGGCGCGCCTCTTTCGCAAGAGCCAAGGAACGTGAGCGATGCTCTGTTACATGGGCCACGTGCTCACCGACAACCGTCACGGCCTGGTGGTCAACGCACAGGTGACGCTGGCGGGGACCGCCGAGCGCGCCGCGGTCGAGCAGATGCTTGCTGATGCTGCGAGTGTTGCGCCGCACGCCATCACGGTCGGCGCGGACAAGAACTACGACACCGCCGGTTTCGTGGCCAGTTGTCGAGCGAACTGTGTGACGCCGCATGTGGCGCAAAACGATGGACGTCCAGGAGGTTCAGCAATTGACAAGCGAACGACGCGTTTGGCGGGTTACGCGCTCAGCCAGCAAAAACGTACACGCATTGAGCAGGTGTTCGGATGGGGCAAGACAGTCGGACGAATTAGACAAGCGATGTATCGAGGACTTCCAGTTCTTCGTGCTGACGCAGGTCGGGTGCAACCTAACGCGTATGCGCACACTTGCCGGTTGAGGGGCAGAACGCAATGGATAACACCGATATGGTGACCCCGCGAGCAACGTCGAATGCCCGCAAACGTGTTCCGCGTTTCAAACGTGCGAACCCAGCATCCGTCGCAATCCATCTAGGCGCATCAACGACGGATACTTCAACGGCCTGCTAGTATTCCGTTCCGCTGTCGGGAGCACGTTGAGAATGACCCAGCGGCAGCACATTGGATTTGACCCACCCAGGTAGAATAGGTCCGTTTGGGAGGGCCGGTGCTTACAAGGGAGGTAAATTGACGTTGCCCGCGAATTTCGGATCCATTAACTGAGCGGAGATTATGCCACCCGTTGGTTCTGGGCGGCGTACCAGTCCCGCTCGAATTGCATCGGGCTGACGTAGCCCAACGTCGAGTGCAAGC
>JAYFRX010000002.1:0-29316 GCA_040946945.1 Burkholderia sp.
GCCTGATGCCCACCGCGTGCGTCGTTTCCGATGGCCTGTGGTGTTTCGACGGCGTGACGCAAAAGGCTGCCAGTCATGAGCGCCATGTCACGGGCGGTGGTCGTCAGGCCGCGCAGCGCCCCGAGTTCCGCTGGGTCAACACGATGCTCGTCAACCTGAAAACGGCCCTCAAGGGCACGTACCACGCTATCGATCACGCCAAATATGCCCATCATTGCTATCTCGCTGAATTCGCCTACCGTTTTAACCGCCGTTTCGATTTGCCCGCGATGGCGCCGCGCCTGCTTCGGGCCGCCGTTACGGCAAAACTTCATCTTCGCCGTGTGTTGAGGGTCTCGGATTAAAGTAACTAATCAGGACTATTTTTGGGACACCGCCGGCGCCTCGTGGAGTGGATCGCCAAGGTGTTCGCCGTGGCACCGTGGGCTTGAAAAAGAGCGGGAAGCCTCATCCCGGATGTCATGCCACCGCCGACGAGCCGTCTCGCCTCAATGTCTGGATATATACCCCCTGCCCTATCTAGGGTAAAATGCCACCGTGACGTATTCATGGAGTCGGCCGTGAGCCACACCATTCTCGAAAAACAGAAGCTGCTCAACCGGATCCGCCGCATCAAGGGGCAGATCGAGGCAATCGAGCGCGCGCTCGAGGAGGAACGCGGCTGCATAGACGTGCTCCAGCTCATCACCAGCAGCCGCGGCGCGATGAACGGCCTGCTGGCCGTGGTGCTCGAGGACCACATCCGTTTGCACCTGATCGACGCGGAGCCGGACGACGAGCACGGCAGCGGCACCGAGCAGCTGGTCGAGATCATCCACAGCTATTTCAAGTAAGAGGCGAACATGAGCAGGACTGAACATGTCGCCGCCAGCGCGCGGCACGAGCATGTGTTCCTGGGCGCGGCCCACGAGGACAACGAGCGCAGGACCTGGATGGTGATTGCGCTGTGCGGCGCGATGGTGGTAGCGGAAATTGTTGGCGGCAGCCTGTTCGGCTCGCTGGCGCTGGCCGCCGACGGCCTGCATATGTTGACGCATGCCGGTGCCATGCTGATCGCCGCGCTGGCCTATACCTACTCGCGCCGCCACGCGGCCGACCGACGCTTCGTGTTCGGCACCGGCAAGCTGGGCGACCTGGCGGGCTTCACCAGCGCCATCGTGCTAGCCATGATCGCGCTGCTAATCGGCTATGAGGCCTTCGCGCGCTTCTTCGCGCCGGTGCCGATCTATTTCGGTCAGGCGATCCCGATCGCCGTACTGGGGCTGCTGGTCAACCTCGCCAGCGTCTGGCTGCTGGGCGGCGGACATCATGACCATGATCATGGCCATGCTCACGAGCACCACGGCGGACATGACGCACACGACGAGCACGACAACCACCACCACGCGGCACCGGCCGCCACGCATCGCGACCACAACATGCGCGCCGCCTATGTCCACGTGGTCGCCGACGCGGCGGTGTCCGTGCTGGCCATCGTCGGTCTGCTGCTGGCGCGCGCCTTCGGCTGGGTCTGGATGGATCCGCTGGCCGGCGTGATCGGCGCGCTGGTGATCGCCAACTGGTCGTGGGGCCTGATGCGCGACACTGGCAGCATCCTGCTCGACATGGCTCCAGACCAGCGAATGGCCGAGAACGTCCGCCATGTGATCGAAGGCCAGGGCGACACCGTGCTGGACCTGCATGTCTGGCGCGTCGGCCCCGGCCACATGAGCGCGATCGTGTCGGTGGCCACGCGCGAAGCGCGGCGCGACCCGGGCTTCTACCGCTCAGCGCTCGCGTGCCTCAAGGGGCTGTCGCATCTGACGATCGAAGTCAACGCGGCACCCGCCGGAGCGTGAGCGATGGCGGTCAAACCGCCTTGGGTTAAGATCTGCACGTTCGACGGCAAGGCCGGGCTCTGCTCGGCTGCTTGCGCACGCGCGAGGAAATCCGGAGCTGGAGCAAGATGACGGACCATCGCCGTCATTAGGTCCTCAACGAGAAGTCGCGACGGCAGGCCAAACTGGCACGTGGGGTGCCGCCCCGCCAAAGGGCTTTGCGGCCGAGGCGGGCCGGCTAGTGTTCCGTTCTGCTATTAACTAATCTATGTTCAGGTAGCATGCCGGTATCCGTGGAACGGGAGATACCAGCATGCCGATGGGACGACCGAAGACCGAACTGGCGCTGAGCGAGGACGAGCGCTCGCAACTGACTCCGATAGCCCGTTCGCGTTCAATTTCGGCGGCGCGCGTGACGTGTGCGCGGATTGTACTGGCAGAACGGCAACTGGGGAGCCCAACAGCGCCATCGCCGAGCGTCTGCAACTCGCGCGTGCTACGGGGCAAGTGGCGTATCCGGTTCCTGGAGCATCGCATCAACGGGCTGTATGACGAAGTACCTCCGTGCAAGCCGCGCACGATTGGCGATGAGCGGCTGGCTCAACTGATTCACAAGCCCCCCCTGCACACGAAGCCGGTAGCTGGCTCCACTCGCTGGAGCGTACGCAGGATCGCCGCCGAAACGGCTATCTCGCCGACGAGCGTGCACCGTTACTTCAAGCTGCTCGGCCTGCAACCGCATCGCAGCGCAAGCTTCACACTCTCGACCGATCAATTCTTCATCGAGAAACTGCGCGACCTGGTCGGCCTGTACCTGAGCCCGCCCGAGCATGCCTGGGTCTTGTGCGTGGACGAAAAGAGCCAGTGTCAGGCGCTCGAACGCACCCAACCCATGATGCCGATGGGCTTCGGCTACGTCGAAGGCGTCACGCACGATGATGTTCGTCACGGCGCAACCACGCTGTTCGCTGCACTGAACGTGCTCAACGGCGCCGTGCTCGCCTACCTGCAAGCCGCGCCACCAGCATCAGGAGTTCCTGCCGTTTCTGCGCGAAATCGACAAGACCGTCCCCACTGAGCTCGACGTGCCCTGCATCGTGGACAACTACGGCAGTCACCAGCCCCCGAAGGTCAAGGCGTGGCTGGCCGCCCGCCCCCGCTGGCACATGCATTTCATGCCCACCTACAGCTCGTGGCTCAACCAGGTCGAACGCTTCTTTGCCTTGATCACCGACAAGGCGATCCGCAGAGGCTCGTTCAGCTCGGTCAAACAACTGGTCAAGCGTATCGATCAATTCGTCTCCCACTACAACGAAAGCGGCAAGCCGTTCATCTGGACTGCAACCGCCGATTCCATTCTCGAAAAGCTACACAGACTTTGTTCGCGAATCAGCGGAACGTAACACTAGCAGGCTGGTGCGCTAGTGCTGGCCGAGGGCATCGAGACCACCCACGCGCTGCAGGTGCTGATGGATGCCGATGTCGATTTCGTGCAAGGCTTCCTCTTCGGGCAGCCCGATGCCTCGCTGCCGCGTGCCGGGGAAGGGCGGCACGCGGCATATCGCGACGAGGCATGGGAGCAGCACGCCGCGAGGCGCACGCGCTGCGCAACGGCCCCTCTGTTTCGGCGAACTCGAGCGCCGGCTACTGGCGGCCGAGCAGGCCTCTGGCTCGCGAATGGCGACCTGACCGCCGCGGCCGCGGCGCTGTTCGATCTGCCCGAGATCCGGCACCCGTTCGTGACCGACCCGCAGGGCCGCCAGCCGGAACCCTCGATCGTGCGCCCCGACACGGGGTCTCGCCGACGCAGGCCGCGCGCCTCGTGCCGCTGTTTCCCGATATCGACAGCAACTGGTCGCGCCTGCCGGTCTGGCAGCGCGCGATGCAAACACCGGGCCGCGTGATCATGGCCGGCCCGCAGCATTCGCTGACCGAGGGCCGCACCGCCTGGGTGGCGGCGGTCGCGGCGAGCACGCCGGCCGACGGCGAAGTGAAGGTGGTGCTCTGCGTCGAGTTTGTGTCGGACGCACGCGCCGCCGTCGATGCGTTCGAGGCGGCCGACGAGGCCTGAGCCGCGTTCAGCCGAGCCGAATGGGCTCGATCCCGCGCAGCGTCGAGCGGTTGCATCGCGAGTCGAGCGACAGCGGTCCCGGCGATTCAGCGCCTCGCCTCAATCGACCACCTTGCCTCGCCCGGCCTTGACGGCGCCGCGCCGTTTCTTGACATCGAGCCGACGCTCCTTCGATGCCCGCGTCGGGCCCGTCGCCACCCGCGTGCGCCGCACCACCGCGACACTCACGATCATCGCATCGAGCCGCGCCAGCGCGGCTACGCGGTTCTGCTCCTGGGTGCGATATTCCTGCAACTTCAGCACCACCACGCCATCGCGCGTGATGTGCTGGTCAGACAGCGCGAGCAAGCGCTCCTTCAACAGCTCGGGCAGCGAGGATGCGCGGATGTCGAAGCACAGGTGGATCGCGCTCGACACTTTGTTGACGTTCTGGCCGCCAGTGCCCTGCGCGCGCATCGCCGAGAGTTCGACCTCGGCGGGATCGAGCGTGTAGCGGATCATGTTCCGTTTTGCTGATCGACTGCCATGCCCACGCCGGCGCGACGCGCGGCGGCTTCGGCGATCCGCGCCGCGAGGCCGGAATTGCGCTGGGTGCGCGTGGCGATCGCCTGCGCCAGCACTGTGCGCGGCCCGATCACCTGCACCCGAGAACGTGCCCGCGTGATCGCGGTATAGACCAACTCGCGCGACAGCACGCGGCCGAACGCGGCCGGCAGGACAAGCGCCGCCTCGTCGAACTCCGACCCCTGCGATTTGTGGACCGTCAGAGCGAAGGCGGTGTCGTGCGGCGGCAACGCGGCCGGCGAGACGGCGCGGGCCAGCCCATCGGCACCACCAAACCAGACTCGCAGCACGCCGCGCGCATCGGACAGCGCGATGCCGATATCGCCGTTGAACAGGCCGAGCGCATAGTCGTTACGCGTGACCATCACGGGCCGGCCTGAGAACCAGTGCGCGCCGACCGCGAGCGGCACGCACACCGCGCGCCGCACCTGGGCGGCGACGCGCTGGTTGACCTCGTCGGCACCGCGCACGCCGCTGTGGGTGGCGCACAGAATGCGAAAACGGTTCAGCGCGTCGAACAGCGGCAGCGGGTCGGGCTCAGCCGTGGCAAGCGCGGCGCGCAGGGCCTCGCCATAGGCGTCGAAACCGTGCGCGAGGCGCTCGATGGTGGCGGCGGACAGCGCATCGCCGCTGTCGTCATAGTAGCGCGCGGCGGCTCCGGCTTCGGTGGACAACGCGTCGAGCGCGTCCTGCGCCGCGCCGCGACGGATCGCCAGCGACAGCCGGCCGATCGGCGAATCGAGGCCGAAGCGGTAGTTGCGCTCGAGCCAGACGACGCAGTCGGCCAGGGGAGAGATGGCGCTGGCGGAGGGGGCCGGTTCGAGTCCGGTCCCCGACACCAAAGCGCGCGTCTCTCGACTCATTGCGGCTCCCGCAACATCCTGCTCGTCGATCCGCCACGCGTCGAGCCAGGCCAGCTCCTCGGGTTCGATCCAGGCATCGAGCGGCGCGCCGGCAAAGCTGTCGATTGATACCACGGGCAGCGCGACCGGCTCGACGATCGGCACTTCGTCGAAATCGAACAGGGAAGCCTGCGCCAGCGGTTGGTCTGCCTCGCCGCGCGTCGTCGCGCGCTGGCTGGCCGAAGCGGCCTTGGCAGGCTGCACCGCCACCGCCGGTGCCACCCTGGTAAGCACCGGCGGCCCTCCCGCCTCCGCCGGCAATGCTGCCACGAAGTCCACCACCTCGACGCCCAGCACCTCGGCAATCCGCCGGCCGCCCGCCGCGCTGAAGACCGGCCGCGCGCTCAGATCGGCGAACACGGTGCCGGCCTCGACGGCCGGGAGCTGGTCCTTGTCGCCGAGCAGAACCAGCCGCGCGCCCGGTGCCAGCGCATCGAGCAGGTGCGCGGCGAGCACGACGTCGATCATTGAGGCCTCGTCGACCACCACCAGCTCGTAAGGCAGCGGATTGTCGCGATGATAGCGGAAGCGCCCGCCCGGCAGCCAGCCAAGCAGGCGATGTAGCGTGTAGGAGGTTTTTGGCAAGCGCGCCGCGAGTTGCGACGGCAGGCCCGAGGCACGCGCGTGCAGGGCTTCCTGCATGCGCTGCACGGCCTTGCCGGTCGGCGCGGCCAGCGCGATCCGCAGCGCCGGCTGCATCTCCACCAGGCAGGCGATCACGCCCACCACGGTGGTGGTCTTGCCGGTGCCGGGCCCGCCGCTGACGATCGTCACGCGCCCGCCCAGCGCGACCAGGGCGGCGACGCGCTGCCAGTCAATCTCGCCGGCGCGCGGCGCCGCGAAAAAGCGGTCGAGGCTCGCGCGCAGCGCCGCCGGCGACAGCGCGGCCTCGGCCGTCGCCGAAGCCGCGACAGCGTGCATCACCAGCGCATCGGCCAAGCGCGTCTCGTAGTCGTAATAACGCGCGAGATAGAGCCGCCCTTCCCCGTCCACCACCAGCGGGCAGTCGGCGCCACGTGGCACGCGGCCGAAGGCGGCCATGCCGCTGGCAGCCAGCTTGGTGCGCACCGCGTCGAGCGTGGTGCCGTAACGCTCGGCGAGCGCGGCCAGCGAGATGGAGACATGGCCGGCCGCAGTCGCGCGGCTGGCCGCGAAAGCGGCGCGCGCGGCCCAGCGCGCGGCATCGGAGGAGGCGCCGAGCCGGCGCGACAGCATGCCGATCCGGCGCGCGAAACCCTCGGCCAGCGCGAGCCCGAAATCGGCCGGCTCGGGCAGGCGCTCGGCCAGGCGGCCGACGAAGCCGAACGGTTCGGTCAGGTCCTTCATGCGCGCTCCTTGCGCATCAGCGCGTCGAGCGCCTCGACCAGCTCGCGCGAGGGCCGCCGGGCATGCACGCCCGAGAGCCGGCCGCCGCTCGACCAGCCGGGGCGCACGCCGCGCACGAACAGGTAGAGATAGCCGGCCATGTGCGTGTCGTAGTCGTAGCCGGGCAAGCGCACGCACAGGTAGCGATGCAGCGCGACGGTATAGAGCAGCGCCTGCAGGTGATAGGCGTGATCGGCCATCGCTGCGTCGAGCGCGGCCGGCCCATAGGCGTCGGGGGTTGCGCCGAGATGGTTCGACTTCCAGTCGACGATCCAGAAGCGGCCGTCGTGCTCGACGATCATGTCGATGAAGCCCTTGAAGAAACCCGCGAGCGTACCCGATTCGAGCGCCACATCGGGATAAGCATGCGCGACCAACAACGCGCGCAGCGCCGCGAAATCGAGCGCGGCGGCCGGGAACAGGAATTCCATCTCGTTCAGGCGTCGGCGCGGATCGATCGCGGCGAGCCGCATACCGGGCACCAGCTCGGTGGCGACCACCTCGGCCAACATCCGCGTCATCATCGCCGGCAGTCGCCCGGCCAGCTCGGGCTCGGCCTCCACCGGCCGCTCGTGCAGCGCGCGCCGCGCGGCCTCGGCCCAGCCGCTCGCGGCACCGAAGTCGCTCAATTCGAACAGCAGGTGCAGGCACTCGCCCGCCGCCGCGCCGCGCGGGAAGGCGACGATGTCGTCGGGATCGGGCAGCGCAGCACGCTCGCCGCCATCAATGCGCGGCACCGGATCGACGGCGGCCGCGAGCGCGTCGTGATCGGGGCGCAGCGCATCGTCGGACACGGCCGCGACACCTTCCTGCTCGCGCGCGATCGAGGCTGTCAGCGAGCTGAAGCTGACGATGCGCCAGGCGTCGCACAGGAAGCGCGCGGCTTGCCGCGCGCCGCCGAGCCGTTCGGCATCGTGGCCAACCGCCAGCGGCGTGCGGGCCGGCACGCCCGGCAGCGGCGCGATCGAGATCGGGCCGGTGGCCAGCGCGCGCCAACTCGCGGCCAGCTCCTCGGCCTCGGGCGGCTTCTCGAGCCAAGCGTCGAAGCCGTGGCCGGCGCCGCCGACCAGCCAGTTCAGCACGCTGCGGCGCGCCTCGCGCGTCGAGCGCGCCGACTGGTAGACGCCGGCCACCAGGTAGCAGCGATAGACCGCGCGCGTGAGCGCGACATAGACCAGCCGCGCACGCTCGGCCGCCTGCTCGCGCCGCGCCTGCATGGCGGCCAGTTCGGCGGCCACCTCGTCGCCGCCGTAATGGAGCACCGCCGCGCCGGCCTCGTCGTGATACTCGCGCGCATCGGGCAGGGCATCCTCGCGCGGCTCGTTCAGCCGCCCGTCGTTGAGGAACGGGCAGAACACCACCGCGTATTCGAGGCCCTTGGACTTGTGCACGGTGACGATCTGCACCAGATTGCGGTCCGATTCGAGCCGCAGCTGCGCGTCCTCGCCGCCGCCCACCGCGCGCTGCGCGGCCAGCCAGCACAGCGTCGGCGCGATGCCGGGCTGCGCCGAGGCGCGTGCGTGGGTCAGCTCGGCCAGGTGGTTGATGTCGGTCACGCGCCGCTCGCCGTCGGTGCCGCCGATCAGCCGCTCGGCGATCCGCAGCTCGCGCGCGAAGCTTCGCCACATCACCGCGAAACCGCGTTCGCGCCAGAGCAGGCGATAGCGCGAGAAGCGCTCGACCCAGCTCATCGCGTCGGCATCGTCGGCCGCCGCACCGGGCGCGGCCTCACCCTGCTCCAGCCGCCACAGAGCGGCCGCGTCGAGCCCGAACCAGTCGGTGGCGAGCGCCGCGCGCAGCCGGCGCAGGTCGCTCGGCGCATCGATAGCAGCCAGCACGCGCTCGAGCTGCTTGGCGTCGAGCGTGGCGAACACCGAGGCCTGCGCGAGCTCGACGCTGCCGATCCCCCAGGCGGCCAGCACGTGCTTGACGATGCTGCCATGCCGGTGCGTCTGCACCAGCACGGCGATATCGGCCGGCGTGAGCGAGACCTCGCCGAGCCGCACCGCGCCCTCGCGCGCGCCGCGCATCAGCCGCGCAATCTCGGCCGCGCAGGCCTGCGCGGCCTGCCATTGCGCGTCGCGCTTGCTCAGCGCATCATCGCCGTCGGGCAGCATCCAAATCCGGAAATCGCCACTGCCAGCGCGCGGGTCGGTGCCGTCGACGAAGGACGCGCGCTGCCGCGTGCCCGCACGCACCGGCTGGTAGTCGAGACCGTCCAGCACGAAAGCGCGCGGATTCGCGCCGAACACGCGGTTGCAGGCATCGACGATAGCCGGCGTCGAGCGCTGGTTCACCGCCAGCGTGTAGCGCGCCCCGGCCCGCTCGCGCGCGGCTAGGTAGGTGTGCAGGTCGGCCGAGCGGAAGCTGTAGATCGCCTGCTTCGGGTCGCCGACCAGGAACAGCGGCCCAGCCGGCGCGAAGATTCGGTCGAAGATCGCGAACTGCAGCGGGTCGGTGTCCTGGAATTCGTCGATCAGCGCAGCCGGGTAGCGGCGGCGCAGCGTGTCGGCGAGCCAGGGATGCGCCTCGAGCGCCTGATACAGGTTGGCGAGCAGGTCGTCGAACGAGACCACGCGGCGCGTGCGCTTCTTCTCGCTTAGGCGTGCCGGTGCCTCGGCCAGCCAGTCGGCGATCAGCGCCAGCCAGCGGGCGCGCTGCGCGGCCTCGGCGGCGGCCAGAGCGGCCTCCAGCGCCTCGGCCGCCTCGAAGAACGGATGCGCGGGCGTGGCACCGCCCTTCTTGGTGGCCTTCTCGAGCACGCCGCGCGTGAGCTTCAGCGCCGGCTTGGGCAGGGCGGCCGGCACCAGCGCACCGGCCGCCTCGCCGAAATAGGCGGCCCAGGCGGCCAGCGCATCGGCCACTGCCTCGGGCTTGTGCGAGCGCTGGTTCAGCGAGGCCTGCGCGAGCTCTAGCACGCTGGCGATCGCCACGCGCTCGACCTGCCACAGCGCGGCCGCCGCCGCGTGGCTGGCCCGCAGCTCCGCGTCGAAGTCGGCCCCCGGCGCGTCGGTTTCGGGCAGGCCGTCGAAGCGCAGCGCGGCCAGCGGTTTCTTCAGGCGCTGCGCGAGCTGGGCGTCGAGCGCTTCCGGCCCGGCGCGATGCACGACCAGCCAGGCCGCGAAGCCGGGATGCGCAGCCGCCACCGGTTCAACGCGCGTGCGCCAGAACTCGGCCGCCAGATCGAAGCGCAGCGCCGCGTCGTCGGCCCCCATCTCGAAGGCGAACGGCATGGCGGCCGCGAACGGCGCCTCCTGCAGCGCGCGCTGGCAGAACGCGTGGATGGTGTGGATCGCCGCTTGGTCGAAGCCGCGCAAGGCGCGACGGATCCGCTTGGCGGCCGTCTCGGCGTCAATCCCGCCGCCATCACGGCCCTCGCCGAGCGTGGTCTTGAACAGCCGCGCGACGAAGGGATCGCCGCAGTCGTCGCCGGTCCCGAGCGCGTGCGCGAGCCGGCCGCGGATCCGCTCGTGCAGCTCGGCGGTGGCGGCCTTGGTGAAGGTCACCACCAGGATCTGGTCGGCCTGCAGGTCGTGTTCGAGCAGGAGGCGCACATAAAGCGCACAGATGTTCCAGGTTTTGCCGGTGCCGGCCGAGGCCTCGATCTGGTTCACCCCGTCGAGCGCGCAGGCAAATACGTCGAGCTCCTGGGGGGCTTGCGGGGAAGTGATGGTGCCGCCGCTCATGCGCCGCTCCTCAGGTGCTCGGCGAGCGGCGTGAAGACCAGGCGCGCGAGCGCCGGGAAAGGCGCGTCGAGCGAGAGATTCCTGCCGCGCCAGACGATCGAGAGCGCCGCGTCGTCGGCCTCACTGGCTACGAACTCGTTGATCCAGACGCCGGCCGCCTTGGCCTCGCCCTCCGAGACCAGCGCCCAGGCGCTCTTCAGGAAAAAGCGCAGCGGCATGCGGCGGCCAGCGCGAAACAGCGCGGCCAGCGGCGCGAGATGCGCGAGCGGGTCGGCCACCGGCGCGAATTCGAAACCCTCGCCGCTGCCAAACCACAGCGTGCGTCGCGGGCCGACCGGGTCGATCGCGCAATAGACCAGGTGCGCGAGCCAGGCGGACAGATGATCGCGCGCGCCGGGCCGCGCGTAGCGGTAGATCACCTGCCCGGCGGGCGTGAGCCGATTCAGCGTGCCGTGCAGCGAGAGTGGCGCACGTAGCGCGTCGGCCGCCAGCGCCGCATCCTCGGCACCGAACCAGGGCATCTCGCCCTGCGGCCAGGCCGGCGCGACCTCGAGCGCGACGGCGCGCCGCTCGGCACCCGCTTCGAGCGCGAGCCGCACCTTGCCGGCCAGCCGGTCGAGCGCACCGAGCGCCTGCTCGCGCCACACCGCGCCGGTCGCGCCGCCGGGCATCTCGGGGCTCGCCTCGGCGACGCGGCGCGCGAGTTCGCCCACGCTCTCGCCAATGCCTTGCTTGACGCTCTCGACAAACATCGGCAGCACGCGCGCGGCCAGTGCATCGCTGCCCGCGTAGTCGAGCGTGAAGGGTTCGGTGTCGATCAGATCGGCCTGCGCGTCGAACAACGCGACCCCGAGCCGGTCGCGCAGCAGCGCGCGGGCCGGGTGGCACCAGAAGCGCTCGAAGTCGCCAAACGCCACCGGCGCCTCGGGCTCGGGCGGCAGCGGCGTGGCGAAGAATGGCGGTGCACCCTCGATCGCGCCGCGCGCGAGCTGGCTAGCCAGCGTGGCGCGCTCCGCGTCATAGGAATAGAGCCGGCCGCCGGTCTCGAAGTAATCGGCCGAGAACGGCTGCAGAGGATGCTCGATCACGAAGGCGCGCCGCGCCGCCTCGATCTCTGCTGGCGCGGCACCCGGGCCGGCCGTGACATCGGCCACGTAGTCGAGTAGCTCGTCGACCAGAGCGGCCGGCGGCAAGGGGGCGTTGTCGCGGATGCTGCGGCCCGTGTAGGTGATCAGCAGCTGGTCGCGCGCGGCCAGCAGCAGGTCGAGGAACAGGTTGCGCTCGTCGTCGCGGCGCTGGCGGTCGCCGCGCTTGGCGAACAACGCCATCAAGTCGAATTCGTCGGCGCGCGCCAGGCGCGGCAGCACGCCGTCGTCCATCCCGACCAGGCAGACCACGCGATACGGCAGGCCGCGCATGCTGGTCAGCGATGAGAAGGTCACGCCGCCCCAGGGCACGCCGCCACGCGCCGGATCGTCGAGCGCGGCCGCGAAGCCGGCACGCATCACTGCGGCCGGCACCGGCAAGTCTCGCGCGCCCTCGCGGATTGTCGCGACCAGCGCGTCGAGCGCGTCGCGCACGCCCGACAGCGCGTCCGCGTGGGCCGCGCCCGAATCGAAGAAACGCGCCAGCGCATCGGCGAAGATCTCGCTCCAGGCCTCGGGCGTTTCCTCGCCGGCGATGCGGCTGGCGAACCAGTCGAGATCGTCGATGAAGCGCGCGAGCCGGCCGAGCAGCTCGGCCTCGCCGCCCTCGGGGCCGTCCACCGGCAGGTAGGTGCCGACCGGTGCCGCGCCGTCAGGCATTGCATAACCGAGGAACAGTCGCGCCAGCGCATCGGCGAAGGTGTGGCGGCGCACCGGCACAGCGGCATCGGCCGTGACGGTGTTGTCCACTGAGCCGCTGGAGGATTCGGCCTCCGAGGCCGCCAGCCCGCGCCGCGCGCCGGCCGCGGCGAGCCAGGTTTGCACGGTCTCGAGCGCGGCTGCGTGGATGCCGTAGCGCGCCGCCACCGCGTCTACGCGCAGCCACTCCACCAGTTCGGGCGCGCCCACCTCGCGATCGGGCAGGGTCAACCAGTCGAGCAGCACGTGCGCCACCGAGTTGGCCTGCGAAGGCGGCAGCCCGGTGATCCGGTACGGCACTCGCGCGGCCTCCTGCGAGACTGCGGTGCCGAATACCGCGTCGATCAACGGGCCGGCCGCGGCCAGATCGGCCACTGCCACCAGCACGTCCGAGGGCGCGAGCGTCGGATCTTCGGCGAAGGCGGCCAGCAGCCGGTCATGCAGCACCTCGAGCTGGCGCGCCAGGCCGTGGCAGACATGCACCTCGATGCCGCGCTCAGCGGGTGGCGGCCCCAACTCGGCCTCGGGCTGCAGAGCGAGGATCGCGTTTTGGATCCGCGCCAGCCAGGTGTCGCCCGTAAAGCCTTCGTATTGGGCGGCATCGGTGGCGGCGACGGTTTCGGTCAGCTCGTGCAGTATGTGCAGCTGCGCCTGGGTCTGGCGGCCCCACTCGGCCAGGAGCGGATGGCCGACCTGCTGGTAGTCGACGCGCGCGGCGCTGACGATGTCGAACCAGAATTCGCGGCAGGGATTGAGCGCGTAGATCCACACGTCGATCCAGCGCGACAGCTCGCGCAGCAGCGCGACGTGCAGCGGCGGCATGGTCGGCAGCGCGAACACGCTAACCGCATCGGGCCAGGCGGCCAGCGTGCGCGCGTCCGGCACGAGCGCGGGCGCGTCCCGCAGGAAGCGATGCGCGGGCGGCTCGCCGTCCTCAGCCAGCTCGGCCACCAGCGCGCGCCACAAGGCGGCCTGCCAGTGTTCGTCGTCGCACGCGGCCTCGGTGCCTCGCGAAGGCGTGCCTTCCAAGGCGAAGATCGAGCCGCCATCGCGCCAGGCCGCCAGCCATTCGGGCCGGTAGGTCAGGTAGTGGTTGAACACCGAGGCGAGCCGATGGGCCAGCTCGTAGAGCATCGGCGCATCAGCCGCCACCAAGTAGGCCGCGAGCCGCGGCGAGGCGAGCCAGGGCACCGCGCCGTGCGCGGCCTCATCGTCGTCGAGGCCGGCGTGCCCGCCGCCCTCGCCCGCCGCTGCTGCCGACTCCGACAGCAGCCGGTAGCAGCGCCACACCAGCCGGTCCGGCGCGAACGGCGAACGCGGCGGCACGCGCAGCACCTGGCCGATCTGCGTCCACAGCCATTGCGCCAGGTAGCTGAACTCGAGGTTCGCGCAGATGCCGTGGCACGCGGCGATGTCGAGCTCGAGCCGCCGCCGCAGCGCCGCGCTAGGCACGATCACCTGCTGGCGCGCCCACGGCCCCGCAGCGCCCGGATGCGATGCGAGATGGCCGATCAGCGCACCGGCGAGGGTTTCGTGGCGGTTCGAGAAGAAGAAATGGAGCATACAGGCGGCGGAACGGGCGAGACGCGGCGCGAAACCGCGCAGAAAGCGCCAAGGATAGCAAACGCGCCCGCGCCCGGATATTCGGCGAAACGGCCAGACGGTCGGGCCGGGGAAATACGATAGACTCGTTCTTCCCCCGCGCTGTTTTTCTCAACCCGTCCTCTCCTCGATGCGCTATTCGATTGAAATCAGGAAGTTCCTGTACAGCCAGTATTTCTTCGGCGGCCTGCGGATCGCCGTCGGCGTGTCCCTGCCGGCCGTGCTCTGCCTGATCATGTTCCACGAACGCGACCTCGGTTTCACCATCGCTACCGGCGCGCTGGGTGCCTGCACGGTCGGACATGCCGGGCCCGCTCAAGTACAACCACAACGAAATACTCGCGTGCAGCGTGATCGGCTTCCTGTCCGTGCTGGCCACGGGCCTGGCCACGCCGAACATCTTCGCGCTGTGGCTGACCATCGTGTCGCTCACCTTCGTGCTGTCGCTGATCGTGGTGTACGGCAACCGCTGGCCGCAGATCAGCTTCGTTGTCGGTAGCACGTTGAAAATGACCCAGCGGCAGCACATTGGATTTGACCTACCCAGGTAGGATGGGCCCTTTTTGGAGGGCCAGTGCTACAAGGGAGGCAATCGTGGAAATACGTGTGTTGGCCCGCCAAGGATTGAGAATTCGGGAGATCTCACGGGAACTGGGGCTGTCGAGGAACACCGTGCGAAAATATTTGCGGAGTTGTGCTGAGCAGGAGCGTTCGGGACGTACGCAGAAGCTCGACCCATTCACGGCCTATCTGCATGACCGAGTTCGGGTTGCGCATCCGGCGTGGCTGCCGGCGACCGCGCTGCCGATCGAGATTCGTGCGACTGGTTATGACGGCGGCCTGACCCGCCTTCGAACCTATCTGCGGTGGTTGAAGTTCATCAAGGCGCCGGAGCCGCTGGTGCGTTTCGAGACCGATCCGGGGCAGCAAATGCATGTCGACTGGATCGTGTTCCGACGTGGCAAGCTGCCGCTGTCGGCATTCGTTGCGAGGCGGGGCTACAGCAGGACGAGCTACGTCGAGTTCGTAACCGGGCGGTGTCCCAAAAATAGTCCTGATTAGTTACTTGACTCCGATACTATCAACACAAAGCGCGGATGAGGTTTTGTCGTAACGGCGGCCCGAAGCAGGCGCGGCGCCATCGCGGGCAAATCGAAACGGCGGTTGAAACGGTAGGCGAATTCAGCGAGATAGCGATGGGCATATTGGGCGTAATCGATAGCGTGGTACGTGCCCTTGAGGGCCGTTTTCAGGTTGCCGAGCATCGTGTTGACCCAGCGGAACTCGGGGGGCGCTGCGCGGCCTGACGGCCACCGCCCGTGACATGGCGCTCATGACTGGCAGCCTTTTGCGTCACGCCGTCGAAACACCACAGGCCATCGCAAACGACGCACGCGGTGGGCATCAGGCTGCTGGCCGCCCAGACCTCAAGGGCCGCTTTGGTAAAGCCCGGCACGGGCGAGAGCCGCATGAACAGAGGACGGCCATCGTCAGAGGTCTACACGGCCGTTACAAACGGCGTCTTGCCGGGCGCGCCACGCCCAGCCTTACCCCCCGCAGCGTTCCCCGCCCAGATACGCCTCGTCGACCTCGACCCGTTCGTCGAGCCGGCGTCGCTCTTCGCGCAGCCACATGGTCTCCAGCAACTTGTGCTTGATGAGCCAGACCGTCTTGTAGCTCACGCCCAGCTGGCGTTTGAGCGCGCGATCTGATCCAGAATACGCGCATCAGTGTTGACGCGCTGATGTACGACCCTGGCCGCGCGCTCGTCGAACAATTGCTGATGGTGTCTGCTCGCGAGGTGGCCGGCGACAAGCGCGCGGGGCGTGCCGCCGCCGACGTGCGCTGGCATGGCTCGCAGCCCGGCCGAATCGTGATGGACCAACGCAAGCTGCGGGTTCAGCGGCCCCGGCTGCGGGACAAGCGCGGCAAGGAAGTGCCGATTCCCGCCCACACGCAGCTGCGCGACGACGAACGGCTCACGCAGCGCATGTACGACATCATGGTCAGCGGCGTGTCGACCCGAAAGTAGGACGAGGCGTTGCCTGAAATGGCCCCCACCGTCGGCATCTCGAAGAGCAGCGTCTCGCGCCAGTTCGTGAAGGCGAGCAAGAAGAAGCTTGACGGGCTGATGGAGCGTCGCTTCGAGGATCACGACATCCTAGCCATCTACCTGGACGGTATCATTGTCGATGGATGCCACATTCTCACCGCGATTGGCGTCGAGAGCGACGCCCAGAAACATTTGATGGGGCTGGCGAGCGGTTCGAGCGAGAACGCCAAAGTCGTTAAAGATCTGCTGAATAGCCTGATCGAACGCGGGCTGGCGACCGACCGGGACTATCCGTTCGTGATTGATGGGTCCAAGGCGCTGCGCTCAGCGATCCAGGCAGTGTTCGGCGAACTTGCCCACGTCCAGCGGTGCCGGACCCACAAGATTCGCAACGCGACCGAACGGCTGGCAAAGCAGACCCGACAGCAGGTCGCCTCGGTCATGCGTGCCGCGTACAAGCTGCCGGGCGACGACGGCCTCGCTCGGCTGAAGGCCCAGGCGGCATGGTTGAAGACCGACCATCCGGACGCGGCGGCCTCGCTGCTTGAGGGGCTTGAAGAAACGTTCACGGTCAACCGCCTGGACCTGACGCCGCGGCTGATCCGCAGCCTGGCGACGACGAACCTGATCGAGAATCCGAACGGCGCGCTGCGCCGCGTCAGCGGCCGGGTCGACCGCTATCGCGATGTCGACAGGCGATGCGATGGGCGGCCACTGGCTTCCTGGAAGCTGAGAAGCAATTCCGTAAGCTCGGCGGTGCCGACGACCTCTGGATGCTCGCCGTTGCCTTGCATCGTCCGACCGATAAACGCGTTGACCATGACTTGAAGTCCGCCTAACCTACGCAACCCTGCCGCCCCAACCTTCAACTACGAATGAGACGCCGCTCTCAGGACGAGCGCTCGCAACTGGCTTCGATGCCCGTTCGCGTTTGATGTCGGCGGCGCTCGTGACGCGTGCGCGGATCGTACTGGCAGCGGCAACTGGGGAGCCCAACAACGCCATCGCCGAGCGTCTGCAACTCGCCCGTGCTACGGTGGGCAAGTGGCATATCCGGTTCCTGGAGCAGCGCATCAACGGGCCGTATGACGAAGTGCCTCCGGGCAAGCCGCGCACGATTGGCGATGAGCGGCTGGCTCAACTGATTCACAAGACCCAAGACCCCGCACACGAAGCCGGCGGATGGCTCCACGCGCCGGAGCGTACGCAGGATCGCCGCCGAAACGGCTATCTCGCCGACGAGCGTGCACCGTTACTTCAAGCTGCTCGGCCTGCAACCGCATCGCAGCGCAAGCTTCACACTCTCGACCGATCAATTTTTCATCGAGAAACTGCGCGACCTGGTCGACCTGCACCTGAGCCCGCCCGAGCATGCCTGGGTCTTGTGCGTGGACGAAAAGAGCCAGCGTCAGGCGCTCGAACGCACCCAACCCATGCTGCCGATGGGCTTTGGCTAGGTCGAAGGCGTCACGCACGATGGTTCGTCACGGCCCACGCTGTTCGCTGCACTGAACGTACCCAACGGCGCCGTACTCGCCACCTGCAAGCCGCGCCACCGGCATCACGAGTTCCTGTCGTTTCTGCGCGAAATCGACAAGACCGTACCCACTGAGCTCGACGCGCCCTGCATCGTGGACAACTACGGCAGTCACCAGCCCCCGAAGGTCAAGGCGTGGCCGGCCGCCCCCGCTGGCACATGCATTTCATGCCCACCTACAGCTCGTGGCTCAACCAGGCCGAACGCTTCTTTGCCTTGATCACCGACAAGGCGATCCGCAGAGGCCCGTTCAGCTCGGTCAAACAACTGGTCAAGCGTATCGATCAATTCGCCTCCCACTACAACGAAAGCGGCAAGCCGTTCATCTGGACTGCAACCGCCGGCCCCATTCTCGAGAGGCCACACAGACTTTGTCGGCAAATCAGCGGAACGGGACGACAGAAGACACCGTCGGTTTCAGGCGAGGCGAACCGGAAGCGCACGAGAATGCAAGAAAAAAGCGAAAAAACCCAGATCGGAGCCAGGTTTTTATCGAGAATCCAATACAGATCAGGCTGCCTGGATGTTCGAAGCCTGTTTGCCCTTCGGGCCCTGGACGACCTCAAAACTCACCTTCTGGCCTTCTTTAAGGGTCTTGAAACCCTGCATGTTGATCGCCGAGAAATGTGCAAACAAATCTTCGCCGCCTTCGTCGGGCGTGATGAAGCCGAACCCCTTCGCGTCATTGAACCACTTGACAATACCAGTCGCCATACCTACTTCCCCTGTCACTCAATCTTTACCATGAGCACGCTCGAAAAGCTAAACCACCAGCAAATGCAGCCGCTTCCCCCTCACAAGCTTACTTTGGCTTATTTTCTGTTCTTAACAAATACAGACTTAGAAAGTATTTTCCTGATTTTGAGTGTTCTTTACTTGAGTGTCAAGGGGAATTTGTCGGTGGTGCGTGGGCCGTTGTAAAGAACCAATTTTCAGGGTTTATCCCGCTTTCCACTGTCATACGGGTGCCAAGCGAGGGTGCTTGAAAAGCCTCATAATACGGCCCGTATAGACTGCTCGGGCGTCCGGCCTTCGCGCTTGGCGGGAATATGGGATACTCGATCCACGCGTCGCGACACCGCGCTGCCTGCCGGGTTGCCGACACTTTCGGAAGTCGGCACCGCGAGCCGGTTTTCGCGACGTGCGAGTGGCGCGAGTTTGTAAGCATGCAGGCTAAACGGTGCCGGCCGCAAGGCTGGTTTATGACAGGATTGCGGGCCTGTCCGAGTTGTTTAGAATGGGTGTATGGCGATTATCCCGGACAAGCAGGACAACACCGTCCTGGAACGCAGCGAGCAGAAGCTGAAGCCGCCTTCGATGTACAAGGTGGTGCTGCTGAACGACGATTTCACCCCGATGGAATTCGTCGTCATGGTGGTCCAGAAGTACTTCAAGAAGGATCGCGAGACCGCGACGCAGATCATGCTCAAGGTCCATCGCGAAGGGCGGGGGGTATGTGGGGTCTATACGCGGGACATCGCGTCGACCAAAGTTGAGCAAGTCGTTACCCATGCGCGGCAGGCAGGGCATCCGCTGCAGTGCGTGATGGAGGAAGCATGATTGCCCAGGAATTGGAAGTCAGTCTGCACATGGCGTTCATGGAAGCGCGCCATGCGCGGCACGAGTTCATTACAGTCGAACACCTGTTGCTGGCGCTGCTCGACAACCCGACCGCGGCCGGAGTGCTGCGCGCCTGCGCGGCCAATATCGAGGACCTGCGCCAGAACCTGCGCAACTTCATCCACGACAACACACCCACAGTGCCGGGTACCGAGGACGTCGACACTCAGCCGACGCTCGGTTTCCAGCGCGTGATTCAGCGCGCGATCATGCACGTGCAATCCACCTCGAACGGCAAGAAGGAAGTGACGGGCGCGAACGTGCTCGTGGCGATCTTCGGCGAGAAGGATTCGCACGCGGTCTACTACCTGCAGCAACAGGGTGTCACACGCCTGGACGTGGTTAACTGCATCTCGCACGGGATCGCGAAGACGGGCAGCGCGGACGCGGCCAAGGCCGGAGACGGTGCGCCCGAATCGGAAGACCCGAACGCGCAGAAGGAAACTCCGCTCGCGCAGTTCACGCAGAACCTGAACCAGATGGCCAAGGACGGCTGCATCGATCCGCTGATCGGTCGCGAAACCGAGGTTGAGCGCGTGGTGCAGGTGCTCTGCCGCCGTCGCAAGAACAACCCGCTGCTGGTCGGCGAGGCCGGCGTCGGCAAGACCGCGATCGCCGAGGGCCTGGCCTGGCGCATCACGCGCGGCGAGGTGCCGGACATCCTGGCCAACGCCCAGGTGTTCTCGCTCGACATGGGCGCGCTGCTGGCGGGCACTAAGTATCGCGGCGATTTCGAGCAGCGCCTGAAGACGGTGCTCAAGGAACTGAAGGAACGTCCGCACGCGATCCTCTTCATCGACGAGATCCACACGCTGATTGGTGCCGGCGCGGCCTCGGGTGGCACGCTCGATGCGTCGAACCTGCTCAAGCCGACGCTGTCCTCGGGCAACCTGAAGTGCATCGGCGCGACCACCTTCACCGAATACCGCGGCATCTTCGAGAAGGACGCGGCGCTGTCGCGGCGCTTCCAGAAGGTCGACGTCAACGAGCCCTCGGTCGAGCAGACGGTGGCGATTCTGCGCGGGCTCAAGTCGCATTTCGAGGAGCACCACGGCGTGAAGTATTCGTCGGGCGCGCTGTCGGCCGCCGCCGAATTGTCGGCACGCTTCATCACCGATCGTCACCTGCCTGACAAGGCGATCGACGTGATCGACGAAGCGGGCGCGGCGCAGCGGATCCTGCCGAAGTCGAAGCAGAAGAAAACCATCGGCAAGTCCGAGATCGAGGAAATCATCTCGAAGATCGCGCGCGTCCCGCCGCAAAGCGTGTCGCAGGACGATCGCAGCAAGCTGCAGACGCTCGATCGCGACCTGAAGAGCGTGGTGTTCGGCCAGGATCCGGCGATCGACGCGCTGGCCGCGGCGATCAAGATGGCGCGCGCGGGCCTCGGCAAGCTCGATAAGCCGATCGGTGCCTTCCTGTTTTCGGGCCCGACCGGCGTCGGCAAGACCGAGGTGGCGCGGCAGCTCGCGTTCACGCTCGGTATCGAGCTGATCCGCTTCGACATGTCCGAGTACATGGAGCGTCATGCGGTAAGCCGCTTGATCGGCGCGCCGCCCGGTTATGTCGGTTTCGACCAGGGCGGCCTGCTGACCGAGGCCGTCACCAAGAAGCCGCACTGCGTGCTGCTGCTCGACGAAATCGAGAAGGCGCATCCGGACATCTTCAATGTGCTGCTGCAGGTGATGGACCACGGCACGCTGACCGACAACAACGGCCGTAAGGCGGATTTCCGCAACGTCATCATCATGATGGCGACCAATGCGGGTGCCGAGTCGATGCAGAAGACCACGATCGGCTTCACCACGCGTCGCGAGGTTGGCGACGAGATGTCGGAGATCAAGCGCTTCTTCACGCCGGAGTTCCGCAACCGCCTGGATGCGACGATCAGCTTCCGCTCGCTCGATGAGGAAATCATCATGCGCGTGGTCGACAAGTTCCTTATCCAGCTCGAGGACCAGCTCCACGAGAAGAAGGTCGATGCGCTGTTCACCGACGCGCTGCGCAAGTACCTGTCGAAGAACGGCTTCGATCCGCTGATGGGCGCGCGGCCGATGCAGCGTCTTATCCAGGACACGATCCGTCGCGTGCTGGCCGACGAACTACTGTTCGGCAAGCTCGTCAACGGCGGCCGCGTGACGGTCGACGTCGACGAGAACAACACCGTGCAGCTGTCCTTCGACAATTCGGCCGAGCCGCCCAAGCCGAGCGAGGAAACGGTCGAGGTGGAGTGAGGTGCGAGGCCTGGGCCATGGCGCAATGAGCAAACGACGCGGGATGCGAATTCCGCCCCGTTTTCTTTTGAGGCTGCCGTTCATTGCCTTGTCGGGCGACGAGTGGCGGAAAGCTTACTGGCGGCCAGTGCTGCCGAAACCGCCCTCGCCGCGCTCGCTCTGCGCGAAATCCTCGACGATGTTGAAGCTGGCCTGCACCACCGGCACGATCACCAGTTGGGCCAGGCGCTCGAACGGGTTCAGAACGAACTCGGTCTGCTCGCGGTTCCAGGTCGAGATCATCAGCTGGCCCTGGTAGTCGGAATCGATCAGTCCAACCAGGTTGCCGAGCACGATGCCGTGCTTGTGGCCGAGGCCTGAGCGCGGCAGGATCAGCGCTGCGTAGCCGGGGTCGGCCACGTGGATCGCCAGGCCCGTCGGCACCAGGGCGGTGTCGCCCGGTTTCAGCGTGATGTGCGCGTCCAGGCAGGCGCGCAGGTCGAGGCCCGCGCTGCCCGGCGTGGCGTAGTTCGGCAGGTAGTCGCGCATGCGCGCGTTGAGGATCTTTAGGTCGAGTTTCATCCGGCAAGTCGCTGGGAGAAGGCTGGAAGGAATCGCTGGGCGCTCCTGCTTCGTGTGCGGGGCATCCGGTAGCGGAATGCGTGTCAGATCAGGCGCGTGTCGGGCAGGCGCTTGGCGATCTCCTCGATCAGCGTGTGCGCAAGCGTGGCCTTGGCCGCGCGTGGCAGGCGCGTGGTGCCGGCGGCCTCGAACAGCACAACTTCGTTGTCGTCGAGGCCAAAGGTCCGCGGGCCGAGGTTGCCTATCAGGAGCGGCGCCTGCTTGCGGCGGCGTTTCTCCTCGCCATGCACCTCGAGGTCCCCGCTCTCGGCCGCGAAACCTACGCAGTAGGGCGCGTCGGGCAGGGCGGCGACGCTGGCCAGGATGTCCGGGTTCTCGACGAACTTGAGCACCGGCATCTTGCGATCGGCGGTCTTCTTGAGTTTGTGCACGGCCGGCTGCGCGACGCGCCAGTCGGCAACGGCGGCCACCGCGATGAACAGGTCCGCATCGGGCACGGCATGCATTACCGCGTCATGCATCTGCTGCGCGGTCTGAACGTCCTGTCGATAGACGCCCCAGGGCGTGTCCAGGTGGACCGGACCGGCCACCAGGTGCACCTCGGCACCGGCCTGCTGGGCCGCGCGCGCCAGCGCGAAGCCCATTTTGCCGCTGGACAGGTTGGTCAGGCCGCGCACCGGGTCGAACGGCTCGAAAGTCGGGCCGGCCGTGATCAGCATGCGTTTGTGGGCGAGCCGCTTGGGCCGAAAGTGCGAGACAATCGCCTCGTAGATAGCGGCCGGCTCCAGCATGCGGCCGTCACCGACCTCGCCGCAGGCCTGCGCGCCCGAGTCAGGGCCCAGCACAGAGATGCCGTCGGCGCGCAACTGTGCGGCATTGCGCTGGGTGGCCGGATTCTGCCACATCTGGCGGTTCATCGCCGGCACCACCAGCAGTGGGCAGTCGCGCGCGATGCACAGCGTCGAGAGCAGGTCGTCGGCGAAACCGTGGGCGAACTTGGCGATGAAGTCGGTCGAGGCCGGCGCGATCAGGATCGCATCGGCTTCGCGTGACAGGTTGATATGCGCCATGTTGTTGTCGACACGTGCATCCCACTGGCTGGTGTAGACGGGCCGTCCCGACAGCGCCTGCATCGTCACCGGCGTGATGAACTGGGTGGCCGCCTCGGTCATGACGATCTGCACGGTCGCGCCGGCCTTGGTCAAGAGGCGCGTGAGCTCGGCGATCTTGTAGCAGGCGATGCCGCCCGTCAGGCCGACGACGAGATGTTTTTCTGCGAGTTCCTGGTGTTCCAACTGGACCTCCGCGAATGAAACGGGCCGCCACCCCAAGACCCGGCCCCCGTAATTTACCTCGCGCGGTGCCTGCCCGCATCAGCGCGCGCCCCGTACGCGGCGCAGCTCGTCGTAGATCAGCAGGATCCCGCCGATGGTGATCGCCGAGTCGGCCAGGTTGAAGGCGGGCCAGTGCCAGCCGCCGACGTGGAAGTCGAGGAAGTCGATCACGTGGCCGTACATCAGCCGGTCGATCACGTTGCCGAGCGCGCCGCCCAGGATCAGCGCCAGCGACAGGCTGAACAGGCGCTGGTGGCCGTGGCGCTTGAGCAGGTAGCAGATCACCAGGGTCGCGCCGATGCCCAGCGCCGTGAAGGCCCAGCGCTGCCAGCCGCTGGCGGCCGATAGGAAGCCGAAGGCCACGCCGCGGTTGTAGACCAGCACCAGGTTGAAGAAGCCGGTCAGCGCATGCATCGCGCCGTAGCTGAACGTCTTCAGCACCGCGATCTTCGTCAACTGGTCGAACAGGATCACGATCAGCGAAATGCCAAGCCACGATGCGAGCGCGCCGCCAGTGGATTTCGACGGGGTTTTCGCCATGGTTATGCAGCGCTCCGGGTTTCGCCGTTTTCAAAGAGGTTGGAGAAGCAACGGCCGCACAGCGTCGGGTGCTCCGCATGCGCGCCCACATCGGCGCGGTAATGCCAGCAGCGCTCGCACTTCTGGTAGGTCGAAGCGGCCACGTTGACGGCTTCGTCAGCTTCCGCGGCCACCTCGGTGACGGTGGCCGCCGAGGTGATCAGCATGAACTTGAGGTCCTCGCCGAGGCTCGCGAGCGCCGCGTGGCGCTCGCCGCTCGCGCGGATCTCAACCTCGGCCTGCAGCGAGGAACCAATCCGGTTCGCGGTACGCGCTTCCTCTAGCGCCTTGGTCACGTCCGCGCGCACCGCGCGCAGCAGCGTCCACTTGTTGAGCAGGGCGGCCGTGCCGTCGATCTCAGGGTAAGCGTAGTAAGTTTCCGTGAAGATCGTCTCGCTTGCCGGCTGGAAAACCTTCCAGGCTTCCTCGGCGGTGAACGAGAGGAAGGGCGCGAGTACGCGCAGCAGGCCTTGCGTGACGTGGTAGAGCGCGGTCTGGGCCGAGCGGCGTGCCGGCGAGGCGGGCGCGCTGGTGTAGAGCCGGTCTTTCAGCACGTCGAGGTAAAAGCCGCCGAGATTCTCCGAGCAATCGGTCTGCAGCTTCGCGACCACCAGGTGGAACTCGTACTTCTCGTAGTGCGCGAGCAGCTCGGTCTGCAGCTGGGCCGAGAAGGCGATCGCGTAGCGATCGATCTCGAGCCATTTGGCGGCCGGCAGCGCGTCCTTTGCGTAGTCGAAGTCCGACAGGTTGGCGAGCAGGAAGCGCAGCGTGTTGCGGATCCGGCGATAGCCTTCGGTGACGCGCTTGAGAATTTCTTCGGAGATCGCCAGCTCGCCCGAGTAGTCGGTCGAGGCGATCCACAGGCGTACGATTTCCGCGCCGAGGCGGTTCGAGACTTCATGCGGGTCGATGCCGTTGCCGAGCGACTTGCTCATCTTGCGGCCTTCGCCGTCGACCGTGAAGCCGTGTGTGAGCAGGCCCTTGTAGGGCGCGCGGCCAGCGATCATCGAGGCCGTCAGCAACGAGGAGTGGAACCAGCCGCGATGCTGGTCCGAGCCTTCCAGGTAGAGGTCGGCCGGGAACTGCAGGGCGTCTTTGTGCGAGCCGCGCAGCACGTGCCAGTGCGTGGTGCCCGAGTCGAACCAGACGTCGAGCGTATCGCGGTTCTTCTCGTAGAGATTGGCCTCGTCGCCGCGCAGCTCGCGCGCATCGAGCGTCTGCCAGGCCTCGATGCCGCCGGCCTCGATGCGCTTGGCCACTTCCTCGAGCAGCTCCAGCGTGCGCGGATGCAGCTCGCCGGTTTCCTTGTGGACGAAGAAGGCCATCGGCACGCCCCACTGGCGCTGGCGCGACAGCGTCCAGTCCGGCCGGTTGGCGATCATGCTGTAGAGGCGCTGCTTGCCCCAGGCGGGGTAGAAGGCGGTGTCCTCGACGCCCTGCAGCGCGACTTCGCGCAGCGTGCGGCCGCCGTCGTTCGGCTTGGTGTCCATGCCGGCGAACCACTGCGAGGTCGCGCGATAGATGATCGGCGACTTGTGACGCCAGCAGTGCATATAGCTGTGGGTGTACTTCTCTCTGCGCAGCAGGATACCGGAGGCTTCCAGCGCGTCGACCACCTTCGGGTTCGCGTCCCAGATCGGCAGGCCGCCGAACAGCGGCAGCGATTCGATGTAGCGGCCGTCGCCCATCACCGGGTTGATGATGTCGGCGTCGCTCATGCCGTGCGCCTTGCAGGAGACGAAATCCTCCACGCCATAGGCGGGAGAGGAGTGGACGATGCCGGTGCCGGTGTCGGTGGTGACGTAGTCGCCGAGGTAGACCGGCGAGCTGCGCTGGTAGCCCGGATGCGAGCTGGCCAGCGGGTGATGGAAGCGCAGGCCCGAGAGCTCCGCGCCGGGCGCGGTGGCGATCACCTTGCCGCTCAGCTTGAAGGCTTCCAGACAGGCGGCCACGCGTTTTTCGGCGAGGATCAGGAGGCCGCGCGGCGTGTCGACCAGCGCGTAGACGATTTCCGGGTGCGCGTTGAGCGCCTGGTTGGCCGGGATCGTCCAGGGCGTGGTGGTCCAAATCACGATGCCGCCGTCAGCGCGCGGCAGCGCCGGCAGGCCGAAGGTCTGGGCGGTGCGTTCCGGTTCGGCGAACGGGAACATCACGTCGATGGTCGAATCGGTGCGGTCCTTGTACTCAACTTCGGCTTCGGCCAGCGCCGAGCCACAGTCGAAGCACCAGTTGACCGGCTTCAGGCCACGATAGACAAAACCCTTCTCGATGATCTTGCCGAGCGCGCGCAACTCCTCCGCCTCGTTCTGAAAGTTCATGGTCTTGTAGGGGTTCTTCCAGTCGCCGAGCACGCCGAGCCGCTTGAAGCCGACCTTCTGCTTCTCGATCTGCTCGGCGGCGTAGGCGCGCGCCTTCTTCTGCACCTCGGCGGCCGGCAGCGACTTGCCGAACTGCTTCTCGATCTGGAGCTCGATCGGCATGCCGTGACAGTCCCAGCCCGGCACGTAGGGCGCGTCGAAGCCGGCCATGTTGCGCGACTTGACGACGATGTCCTTGAGGATCTTGTTGACCGCGTGGCCGAGATGGATGTCGCCGTTCGCGTAGGGCGGGCCGTCGTGCAGGATAAACTTCGGCCGGCCAGCGCTGGCCGCGCGGATTTTCTCGTAGAGGCCGCGGTCCTCCCAGTCCTGCACCCACTGGGGCTCGCGCTTGGGCAGGTCGCCGCGCATCGGGAACGGCGTGTCGAGCAGGTTGACCGGATACTTGGCCTGCGGTTGCGAATCGGCTTTCTTGTTGCTCATGTCGGGAATCGCTATCTCGTTCGGGGATGCTCGCGCGTTGTGAATCGGGGGACGGGTGCCGTGGCGGGTGCCTGGCGCGCCCGGACGGGTCAGCTAATTCGGGTCGATCGCCGAGGTGGAGGAGCCGGTGGCGCGGCCGCCGGGCGGCGCGGCGAAGTAGGCGCGCGTGTCGACCACGTCCCGCGCGATCGCGCGGGTCAGAGTCTCGAGGTCGATGAACTTGGCCTCGTCGCGCAGCTTCTTGAGGAACTCGACACGCACCAGCTTGCCGTAGGCGTCGCCGTGCCAGTCGAGGATATGCACCTCGAGCAGCACGCGGCCCGCGTCGACCACTGTGGGCCGCACGCCGAGGCTGGCCACCGCTGGCAGCGGTGTCTCGTCCAGGCCGTGCACCAGCACCACGAAGATGCCCGACAGGGCCGGGCGCTTGTGCGCGCTCGACAGGTTCAGCGTCGGGAAGCCGAGGTCGCGGCCGAGCTTGAGCCCGTGCGCGACGTGGCCGCTGATCGCGTAGCCGTGGCCGAGCGCCTGCTTGGCCGCGTCGAGGTCGCCGGCGGCCAGCGAGGTGCGCACGCCCGAACTCGAGATGCGCGCGCCGTTGGGCGCGGTCAGCGTGGCCATCTGCTCGACGTCGAAGCCGTAGCGCGCGCCGGCTTCCTGCAGCGAGGCGAAATTGCCGGCGCGCCGGGCACCGTAGCGGAAATCGTCGCCGACGATCATCCAGCGCGTGTGCAGGCCGTTGACCAGGGTCTCCTCGACGAAGGCCTCGGGTGCCTGGTTGGCGAAGGTGTGGTTGAAGTGTTCGACCACCACCCGGTCCACGCCGTTCTCGCGCAGCGCCTCGAGCTTGTCACGCAGCATCGCGATCCGGGGCGGGGTACCGGCCGGATTGAAGAACTCGCGCGGGTGCGGCTCGAAGGTCATCACGCAGACCGGCAGCCCGCGCGCGTCCGCCGCCGCGCGCACACGGGCGAGCAGGGCCTGATGGCCACGGTGGACACCATCGAAATTACCGATCGTCAGAGCGCACGGGGCGCGACTCTCTGCGTTGGGCAGGCCGCGAAAGACTTTCACGATAGCGGGTTGGCAGCGGGCTCGATGAAAACAAAAACACCTAGGGAACCGAAATACGGCGCAAACGGGGCGGGCAAATGCCGAAAAACGTGAGATTATAAACAGTTTAGGGCGATGGGCGGCTCGGCGACCGGAAAATGGTTAGGTCTTCCGCATGAAGGCCCTTTTCAGGCAAGGCGGAAAATGGACTTACGCACATCGATGTCCCACGCGGCAAGGTTACGGATGTTCTTCAGACTGACTCCCTTCGGTCGCCGCTGTTGCTCCATGCGCGCCAGGTTCAGCGTGAACTTGCACACGCACGCGAGATTTTGGGCTGCGGCTTTTGTTGCGTGTCTACTGGGCATCTTCGCCCCACGATACGTCGAGCACCCAATGGAGTTGATTCTCGATCCCCCAGTGTGTGTGCGCCAGCCGCGACATTTCGACGGCCTTCATCGGCCTGGAACTGATGAGGCAGGTTTGCTGCGTGGTGGTCTGATCGCTGATCTGCCGCGTGCCCGCCATCATCGCGATTCGCTGGACACCCGGCCAGTGTTGTCCCATCTCCGAGAGCCATTGAACGTCCTCGCTCACCCGACACACGCGGGTTTCGATACGTCCGCGCCCTTTGTCATGGGTGGCGTGCTCCCAGTACGGACGCCTCAGCCCGCCAGCCTGAACCGAAGCAAACCATTCCGGAGGCTGTCCGTGTACCGGATCCGGTTGTTTAGACACGATTTTGCGATCAGACGGCAAGTGGCAAGAGCGGTGCTTAACGGGCTTCGAGGGGGGACTTGAAGCCCAGTTTTTCGAGACGCCATTCGCGATTGTATCGATCCTTGAGCGCGACGGCGGCAGCACGAACTTCTTCAACGTGGTTGAACAGCCGTCCGTGGATGGCTTGCTCCTTCATGGTCCGATTGAAACGCTCGGCGACGCCGTTGGTTTGCGGCTCAGCGACGAAGGCGTAGCTCGGCGTAATCCCCCAGAACTTGAGCTGGGCGCGGAAATCGTCCGACCTGTACTGCGAGCCGTGATCCATTCGCAGGGACAGTCCGCGGCCGGCATCAGCTTCGACCGATCCGAACTGCTCGCGCACCCCTCGGCTGATTGGCTCCAGTGCGGCAAAGCGGTCGCCCACTTTGGTGACGTGGATGCCAACACACGCCGCGTCGCAATGATCAACCGTAGCGAAGATCCAGACAGGCCCTCATCGACGGTTTAAACCTTGGCGCCATCGGCGCCCCACCTCTCGTTAGGCCGATCAGTCGTCATTCGACCATCGTGAGCATTGGGCGGTTTCTGCAGTTGCCGATGGGGCGAAAGCAGGCCGTGTTCGCGCATCAGCGGCGAAACACGGGCTCGGGACACGTGGATGTCGTCCTGAATGCGCAAGCGTGCCCAGACCTTGGGCACCCCTTCGCCGACAAACGGCGTGCGAGTTAGATCGGCGCGAACAGCTGCGAGCCGCTTGTGATCGGGCGCCTTGGGCTTTGAGCCACGTCGGACAGGGTCAAGTGGGGTGACCTTGTTGAACGCCCTGGCGCGCTCGGCATAGAGCGCGGAGCGCGGCAAGTCGAGCGCCTGGCATACCCGTTGCAATCCGAAGGGTTTGCCTGTCGCGGAGATCGTGTGGCTCATGTCGACGAGTTCCGGACGATCAAAGGGCGGCGCTCCTGCCGCTCGCGCT
>JAYFRX010000003.1:0-16683 GCA_040946945.1 Burkholderia sp.
TTGACATCCTCCCCTGCCTGAAGGCAGGGGATTCCTACCGCGTCTGAAACGATGGTGCCTATTCCAGATCGCATCGGCGGGTTCCTGCTTCATAGAGGGGCCTTACCGCGCCGTCTCTCCACAGGCTGCAACGCGGTGTCCCCGCGCCAAAACGTTGATTGCGCCGACCACATCGGCGTTTTCCTCGAAACCGCATTCGACGCAGAAGAACCGCGCCTGTGTTGTTCGGTTCTCCGCGTTCACGCAGCCGCACATCGGGCACGTTCGGCTTGTGTTCGCGGGTGGCACCGCAATAAGCCAGCCGCCGTTCCACGCCAGCTTGTAGTCCAACTGACGCCGGAACTCGAACCAGCCTTGGTCGAGAATCGACTTGTTCAGACCGGACTTGGCCCGAACGTTCTTACCCGGAATCGCGGTACTGCCTGCCGCAGACTTGGACATGTTCCGAACCTGCAAGTCCTCGATACACACCATCGCGTGGTTTTGGCTGATCGTGGTCGTGGCTTTGTGCAGGTAGTCGCGGCGAGCATTGCCGATACGGGCATGGATGCGCTGGATGCGGGCCTTGGCCTTTTTCCAGTTACTGCTGAATTTCGTCTTGTGGCTCATCGCTCGCTGTGCGCGACGCAGCCGGGTTTCGTGCCGTTTGAAGCTATTGAGCGGGGCGAAATACGTGCCGTCGCTCATCGTAGCGAAGCGTGCGATACCTACGTCGATACCGATGGCGCTCGCGGCCTGCGGTATTGGTCGCTCGACTTCCCGCTCAGTTTGAATCGACACATACCACTTGCCGCAGGTCTGGCTGACGGTGACGTTCTTCAACGTGCCGAGCGCCTCGCGGCTGTTGCGGTAGCGCAGCCAGCCGAGCTTGGGCAAGAAGATGCGGTCGTTGGCTTGGTCGAACTTGATTTGTTTCGGGTCCGGGTAGCGAAAGCTATCGCGCTGCCCCTTCTTTTTGAACTTCGGGAACGCAGCCCGCTTGGCGAAGAAATTCTTGTACGCCCGTTCCAGGTCTTTGAGCGCATGCTGCAATGGATGGACAGGAGAATCTTTAAGCCATGGCGTCTCCGGCCCATTGCGCCACTCAGTGAGGTGCTTTGCCATCGCAACATAGCCGATGAATTTTCCGCCTGCGTCGTAATTCTCCTTCTGCAACGCCAACGCCCGGTTGTAGACGAACCGGCACGAGCCAGCGAAGCGGCGCATCTGGCGCTGCTGATCGCCGGTCGGCATCAGTTCGAACTTGAAGGCTTGAAGTCGCTGCATCCGGTCATTGTACACTTGGCCAATGAGTACAAACCAAGACATCCGGCACGGTCGTCATTGCATATTCTTGATGCACGTCCATTTGGTCTTCGTGACCAAATATCGACGCGACGTGTTCACGAAAACCATCCTCGACGACATGCGGCTGATCTTTGCCAGCGTCTGCCGAGACTTTGAGGCCGAATTGGTGGAATTCGACGGCGAGGACGACCATGTACATCTGCTGGTGAACTATCCGCCCAAGGTGTCCGTGTCCTCGCTCGTAAACAGCCTCAAGGGTGTGTCCAGCCGCATGATCCGGTTGAAAAACTACCCGAGCATCCGACAGAAGCTGTGGGGCGGTGCGCTATGGTCGCCGTCCTACTTTGCCGGAAGCTGTGGCGGAGCACCAATCGAGGTCATCCGTCAGTACATCGAACAACAGAAAACGCCGCATTAGCCGCCGTAAAGGACGCCTGCGGCGTCCGCGCTATCCTTCCCCGCCCTGAAGGACGGGGTTTGCCGCACATCGCGATCACTTCCCGCCTCGTTGCATAGCTCGCTGAGACGCTGCGCGGCGTCCTCTGAACGAGCAAAAAGCCGCGCACATCTCAAGATGCGGGCGGCTTCTTCCGGGTTGCCTCTGGCTTGGTCGAACAAGAGCATTTCGCCCACGGCGGCGAGGGCTTCAAGCTCAAGCTGCTTGTCGCCGCCGCTCATTTCGCGTGCGCCTTGTGCGCCTCAACGTAGGAGCGCAAAACGGCATTCATGCGCGACTGATACCGCTTGCCGGTGTGCTTGAAGAACTCCAACACTTCGGCATCAATGCGCAGCGTGATTTGCTTCTTGGTGTGGGGCAACTGCTCCGCTGCTTTCATCCAGACGGCATCAGGTAGATAGGGTGCATCGCTGTAGTCGATCTGCTCATCGGGCATGGCCGCGACCGCCTCAAGCTCAGCGCGTTGTTGCGCCGTCAACGGCGGCAAATTCTTGGGGTCAAGGGTGAGCTTGACGGTATTGCTTGCGTTCTTGCTCATTGGCTTTTCTCGCTGAAATTAGCCGGATGGTTTCCTCATGCCGGACGGTATAAACCACGTACAGCAAGGCGGGGTCGGCATAGCCGATGGTGGCCCATCGATCTTCGCCGTAGTCCTCGCGCCCGTCGTACACCTCGATGCGGTAAGGGTCGAGCAGCACTCGCGCCGCAACGCTGAATCGCACGCCGTGTTTCCGCAGGTTTAGCGCCTCTTTGTCGGCGTCCCATTCAAAGTCCATAGCTACAATGTAGTCTCGTTTTGTAGTTACGTAAAGCCTTATCGATGCATCCCCGGCGAGTTGTCGCGCTCGATCTTCTGCGCCTTTGCCCGCTCCTGCTGGCGTACTGGCTCGCGGCCTTCCAGCTTCTCCCACTGCTGGCGGTACTTGCCCAGCTCGGCGGCTTGGCGGTCGCCTGCGGCGCTGTAGGCATAGCGGGCGGTGCGCTGCGCGTAGTCGTTCCAGTCGCGGCCCTCGTCCTTCTGCCGGGTGGCCGGGGCGCACTGGCGGATAGCGCCCTCGATGGCGGCTTGATCGTGGCCGGTGACGCGCATCCGCACGGCAATCATGGAATCCACGCGGGACAAGTCCACCTCGCCGCCACGCTGCCGCTTGAGCACGTCGCGGTAATGCCGCTGGTAGGCGTCGATCGCGCTGCCGCTGGCCGCTGCAAGCTCCAAGGCGGGCTTGGCTTTGCTGCGCTCGGGCTGCTGCGCCTTCAAGGCGGCTTGCCGCTGATACTCGGCGTCGATCTGGCTGGACAAGGCCAGCGCCTTGACGCACTCGCGGCGCTCGGCCTTGAGCAAACGCACTTCGGGATAGCTGCCGTCCTCCCGCTGGTGCTTGGGCTTGCGGTTCTCGTAGCCGGGTGCGCGGTGCGGATGGATAGCGCCCGATAGTTTGGGGTCGCCGTATTCGCGGTTCAGGGCGTCGCTCAGGCGGTTGCCCACGTCCTTATCGTGGGCCGTCCCCAGCTTCGGCACGGTGATGATGGTCTGATAGTTGCCGGGGCTGGATTCCAGCACGGCGGCGGGCTGGTAGCCGTCGCGGATAAGCCGCTCCAGCTTCTCCCGGTTCATGTCGTCGATGAGGATGTGATGCTTCTTGTCCGATAGCGGCGTGTAGTAGAGGTTTTCGCCCCGGCGCTGTAGGCGCTGCATCTCCGGCGTGCGCTGCTCGATCTCCTGCGGTGTGAAGCCCCGCGTGATGCCGTCCTTCTTGTCGAGAATGAAGGTTTGCTTGCCGCCGTCCTCGCGCATCTTGATGGACGTTACCCGGTAACGCTCCGCGCCTACCGATTCCGCGTACCGCTCGAACTGCTTTAGCTGTTCCGATTTCATCGCCTGCGCCCTCTCCTGCTGTATCCGCTGCCGCTCCTGCTGGATGCTCTCCTGAAGCTCTGGATTCGTGATCTTGAAGCCGTGCTCTGCTGCTAACTTCGCGCACATGGCCTTGTATTCGTCGTTCCCGGTCACGGTGAAGCTGCCCCACTTCTGCGCCGATAGTTGCAAGGCGGCAAGCGTGCTGTCCCGGTTGCGCCAGTCGTGAATGTCGATGCTCTTGCCCTTGTCCACGAAAGACACGCCCCCGCCCCGCCCCGCTTCTTCCTTGCGGCTGTAATGCACCTGCTGGCCCACGATCTCCGGGGCATAGGCGCGGATGTCTCGCGGCGTCGGCGGCTCGCTGCGGTCGCCCTCGATGCGCTGCGGCTCACTGGCTCGGTGTCGCCACTGCTCGGCAAGCTCCGGGCTTTTCTGCATCCGCTGCCACTGCTCCAGGTCGGGATAGGGTCGGAACTGCTGCCGGTGCTGCTCGCGCTGCTTCTGGTGCTTCTCCTTCAAAGCCGCTTTTTCTGCGGCCTGCTCGGCGGCAATCACGCTGCGCATGGCGTTGAGCACTTCGCCCTTGCCCTTCCAGTTGCCACGCATGAGTTCATCGCGGCGGGCTTTCTGTTGCTCGGCAAGTTGCTTGCGCTCCTGCTCCTGCCGCTTGTCCTGTGCCAGCTTGTCCGCATTCTTCTCGGCGTAGTGCGCCTTGCGCCCAGTAATGTAGTCCTTCCATCCCGGAACGTCTGGCTTGATCGGCTCTGGCTCGCGCTGCGCTACCTGCTGACGCTGCGGCGCGGGCTGATACTCGCCTAGCCGCTTCTGCATCTTTGCAAGGCTCGCGTTGCGGTCTACGTCGCTGGCCTTCACACCAACATCCCCGACAAACACGGTCGCCCCACTGCCGGTTTTCTCGTAGCGCATCCCCTTGGCTGCTAACTCGCGGTGCAACTGCTCCCAGCTTTGCGCCTGCTTGATGATGGCCGCGCCGTCCTCGATGGCGATGCGATGGGCTGACTTCTCCCCGGTGCGGTTCTCCATATCCCGCTTCTTTTGGTCTGGCTGACGCGGCTTCTCCGGGTCGTATGGCGCTCGGCCTAGCTCCCCGTTCTCCAACACCTGATAGCGCCCGTTTTGCTCACGTTGCCAGCCTTGCGCGTGCTCAATCTTGGCTATGGCCTTGTGCGCCATTTCAATATCAAAGCCCCGGTTAATCTCGACAATCTTGAGCGTTTCAGGATGCACGCGGTTGATGGCGATGTGCAGATGGATATTGTCCGTGTCCTTGTGCAAGCCGTAGATTGCTTGATGGTCTTTCCATCCAAGCTCTTCCATGAAGATGCTTACCGCTTCTTCGACCTGCTCCGGGCTGGGTTGCTCGCCTTCTCGCCAACTCATGATGTAGTGATTGACCGGGTTCTTGCTGCGCACGGATTCAGCGGCAAGGGCAACCATTTCTTCACGCTGCGCCGCGTGCCCGTCACAAAGGAAACCGCGCCCGTTGGCGTACAGCACTTTCTCATCCGGGTTCTGGTTATGCGGCTCTCGGATGTAGTCGGCCAAGTCGCGGATGCTCCCCGTCTTGTGCTTGGTTTTTGAGTTCGGCACCTTCTTAACGATCACGGCTCAACCTCTCGATGTAGGCTTTCACTGCCAGCAGCGCCCCGGCTGTGTCCTTGCTGTAAATGCCTCCGCTTTCGTTGTGGATATGCTTGAGCAATCCACCGATGCGGCGTAGCTCTTTGAGCATCACGGCGTCCGCGTTGGCAATGATCGGCCTGCCAAAGTAGCGGCGGCGGACAAGCTCGGACATGCTCAACCCGGCAAGGTCAGCATCCTCTTTCAATCTGGCCTTCTCCGCTGCGGTCAGCCGTACATTGATAACGGCGTCCAGCGGTTCCGACCCCTGCGTTTCAAATGGCATCATGTCTCCTTCTCGCGGGGAGGGCGGCGGCGGGGGTGTGTCTTGGACAGTAAGAAGCGAAAGCGCCGCACTGTCCGGGGTCAAGGGGATACCCCTTGCAGGATGAGCCAGACCGTGAGAAGCGAAGCGCCGAATGGGCAGACGGGGATTGGCAGGAACATGGCGTAGCCATGTGTATGACAATCCGCATCCTGTTAAGTTTAACTGCTATGCTATCAGATCAGCAGTTTAGGCGCACTGGACGCACTTTGCAACAAGCATAAAAGGCGATATGCTGTCAACTCCGCAACCAGTTAGCAAATGAGTTAGCAGAATGAAATACACAACAGAGAAGCTAGAAGCTATCGCATCGAAGCTGCGTGATATGCCGCCAGTCGAGAAGAAGAAGCAGGAGCACAGCAAGCAAGAGGCCGTGCGCGTGCTATCAAAAGAGATCGCGGCTTTGCAAAAGCGCGGATACACGCTTGACCAGATTTCGGAAACGCTTCGCGGTGAAGGTCTGAGCATCGCAACACCGACACTCAAGAGCTATTTGCAGAGAGCAAAGCCAACGAAAAAAGCCCCGGTGCAAGCACCGGGAGACACACCCCCGCCCCGCCCCGCCGTCAAGAAGCCTGCGGATACATCGAAGGCGACATTCACCCCGAAACCTGACAGCGACGACATTTAAGGAGTAAGCAACATGGCGAAAAGCATTTACCTGATCGGCGGCAGCAAGGGCGGCGTTGGCAAGTCGCTTGTCACGATGGCAACGGTTGATTACCTGCAAGAGCGCGGCGAAAGCGTCTTGCTGATTGAGTCCGACACCTCGAACCCGGACGTATGGAAAGCCTATAAAGAAAGCACGGAAACGGAACTTATCAATCTGGATGAGGCGGACGGATGGATTCAGCTAGTGAACTTATGCGATAGCAAGCCGGATAGCGTTGTTGTCATCAACACGGCAGCACGGAATAACAAGGGCGTAAGCGCCTACGGTGAAACACTGAACAGCACACTTGCGGAACTCAAGCGCAAGCTGGTAACGCTGTGGGTGATTAACCGTCAACGGGATAGCCTCGAACTGCTCAAGGAATACATGGATGCAATCCCTAACGCGGATGTTCATGTGGTGCGCAATGGACACTTCGGAGAGGAAAAGAAGTTCGAGCTTTACAACGGCTCCAAGTTGCGCACGGCGGTAGAAGAACGCGGCGGGCAATCGGTGACATTCCCGGACATGGCCGACCGGGTGAGCGATGACATTTACAGCAAGCGCATGAGCATTTCGGTAGCACTCAAGGAACTGCCAATTGGCAACCGTGCGGAACTTACCCGGTGGCGCAATGAGGCTAAAAAGGTATTGGAGGGCGTAATCCATGAGTGACCTTGACGACAGCTTTGCAAAGCTGCTCGGCAGGCAACCAAGTGACGCGGAGCGGCAAAGCCTTTACCGGGTGCGGGATGCACTCGGGCTGAAAAACAATGATGCGCTCTGGCTGGTGCTCATGGCCTTGCAGCACTACCAAGGCCAGTATGAGAAGTTCCCGCAAGCCATAGCACAAGCCGCCAAAGATACCTTGGTCAATTTCAAGGTAACGGCGGATGCAACCGTGAAAGCATCAGCGGAAGCAGCCAAGGCGGATTTGGCGCAAGCGGTAGCAGCAGCAGCGCAAGAGGTCGCGCACAACACATCGGCAAAGCAGATGTGGCAGTGGGCGGCGGGCTGCATCGCCGTGGCCTTCCTGTGCGTCGGCCTGTTCGGCTGGTACATGCACAGCAGCGGCAAGGATTCCGGCTACCAAGCCGGATACGGCGCGGGCTACACGGAAGCCAAGGACGAGAAAGCGGCGGCGGCATGGGCCAACACGCCAGAGGGGCGCTTGGCCTACCGCTTCGCGCAAACGGGAAGCCTCGCCAGCCTGGCGAAGTGCGATAGGCCGGGGTGGTACGTCGAAAAAGGCGTGTGCTACGTCAAGCCCGCATCGGATGGCACCTACGGATGGAGGTTGCCATGAACTACACCGAACAAGAAGCCTCAAAACAAAACTTCAAGGTGTTGGCTGGCCTACGGGACTTGTTCCGGTTGCTCACTGAGCACGGCGCAGTGGGAGGCGGGGCATCCGCGCAACGAGGCCGTGGCCGCCATCAACAGCACAAGCAAGCCCAAGACCGTCCCGGCAATGCTCACAGAAGGCCCACAAACGGCCATAGGCGCGTTTTCTTTGCCAACCATAGCCAAGGTAGCCAAAACATCCAAAAAGCCGCTGTAGGCGATTCCGAGGGCTTCTGTTCGGGTTATGAGGCGATGTGCTCGACCAGCACGACCGACAAGCCAGCCGAAACGCTCGCCAAGCTGGCCGCTGCGCTACCTGCCGGACAGGCCAAACGCTACCGGGTGAAGGTGTCCATTGTCCCGCTGGACGAATGAAGGCGGGGCGGGGCGGCGGGGTGTGTCTGGCCGGGCTTGTCCCGGCCTTGTCTTTTGGGAGCTTCGGCAAGGACTTTTGACGCCCTCAAGGGCGGCGAAAAGTACCGCGCCTAGTGGATGATCTTGGATAGATCATGGAAGGATTTTGCGAATCGGCCGCAAACCCGCGCCAGTACTGAGTTTTTCGGATTTGGGCGGGTACTGTTACTACGGGCGGCGGGTACTGTTACTACGGGCGGCGGGTACTGTTACTACGGGCGGCGAGGATGTCAACGTGGGGCACTCGGCCTGCTGATTTCCCACTTGCCCTTGGCGTACTCGTTCACCGTCCAACCCACAGCGGCAAGCTCCGCCAACGCATTGTGGGCTATGCCGCGCCGTCGCTTCATCGCGTTATCGTTGATCTCGTCTGGCCACACATAGCCGCACAGGGTGTCGATTTCAGCCTTCCCAGACTTGCCGGGGTCAATCCAGCCGCAAAGCCTCTGGTGAATCAAGCGGGCTGGGTCTGATTCGAGCTGGCGGACTTCTGCCATCTCGATGCGGGTGTGGGGGCGCTTACCAAGAATCGCCTCCGCGATGCGCGGATTCAGAGCAACAAACAGCCGTCCATCCTCGTCATCGAAGGCGTAACTCATCAGGTGAAAAGATGCTTGCCTGCTGCCCTTGGTAACTACCACTGTCACGTTTGCCATGCGCAGCAAGCTTGCCTTGATGGCCTTGATGTTGTCGCCTCCATCGGTAAGACCGATTTCGCCTAACAGCTTTGTCATGCTCTCCCGCACGACAAGCGCATCCTGCTCTACTGCGTCGAATTTCGGTTCAAGGAATAGCCTTAGCTGCTTCGGAAGGTCTGCCGTTGGCTCTGGCGTCAGAATGATGCCTTTTGGCCCGCCAAGGGCAACAAGCCCCTGTAGTAGCCGCATGTCATCTGCACCAAGAGGCTCGAAGCCGACAAACCGCGCTTGTTCGTTCTCCGCGTAGTGGTAAGTCACATCGAGCTTGAGGCGTTTTCGTTCGCCACGCTTGAGGCTGCGGAATAGTCCGGGTGCCAAGCAATGCGTTGGGTCGTGCCTTGCGTGGGTGAGGTCAAAAGCCATCGCCGCGCCTCCTTGTGTCACGTCCTTTTTCTTCACTCTTGCTTGCCTCCTGTAGTTCAACGGGCAGCAACACCCCGCCGGTGTGTCGCTGATACCAGCGGTCTAGCGGGGTCGCGTCGTAGTTCTGCTTGCTTACGCCAAAGCGGACAAAAAGGCCGCGCCGCTCGTTGCCGATGGGCGCACGATCAAAGCCCCGGTCACTCATGCGCTCGGCTTCCTGCTCCGTCATTTTGGCGACATAGCCGCACCATCTGGCGTTGTCGATCAGGGCAGACGCGCCCCGCGCTGCCTGCTGCTGGTCGGTCTGGCCGTCGCGGGCGCTGCCCTTGTTGACGTGGTGCAGGTACAGGACAGCCGCCCCGGTGGTTGCCGCGATGTGTTCCAACACGGAAACAAGGTGGGCCATGTCGCCATTGCTGTTCTCGTCGAGGCTGTGAATGCGGCTCAAGGTGTCCAGCACAATCAGCCGCGCCCCTCCGCTGTAGTCGATGACGCGGCGCAAGTGCGCCTCGTCCATCACGTTCAGCCGCTTGCCCATGATCGGCTCAAGCATCAGGTTCTCAGCGATGGCTTCGCGGGCCGACTGGTTGAGGTGCTGGCCGATGGCGTGGACACGCCGCACAAGGGCGGGCTGTGGATCTTCACCAGCGAGATAAACCACGCGCCCGGTGTGCGCCGGGGTCAGTCCTACAAGGTCGCCGCCTGCCACACTGCAAGCGATTGACATAGCCGCTTCAAGAGCAAAAAAGCTCTTGCCAGTTGCACCAGGTGCGACAAGTGCGCCCACGGTTCCGGCCAAGAATCCGGGCCAGATGAAATCAAGTTCTGGCGGCTCATTGGTGAAGGCCGCCATAATGTCTAAAGCCATGCTTGTCTCCTTTTCAGACAGTTGTGGTTAGGCGCTGCCGGGGCCGCAATCCCCTGCCGCGCCGCTCAATTTTCGCCCCTCGATGCCAGCCACGCCGAAGCCTCGGCCAAGGCATCCTCATAGGCGTAGCTGGCCGCTTCCTCTGCGTTCTCTGCTGTGGCGTACTCGGACAGCGGGAACACTCCGCCGCCGACTTCCTCGCCGCTTTCCAACAGGCGCAACCGCCAGCCGCCGCCAAGGTCGGCGGGGCGTGGCGTGATTTCGTAGCGGTAAGGCTCTTGCTCGGCCTGCGCTTGGGCTGCGTAACCGGCTTCCAGACGGCCCATAACGTCCTCAACTGGCACGGCGCTCTCGCTGCCTTCCCGGATGCGCTGCATCACTGCCTCGGCGGCTTGCAAGTCTTCTCGGTCTTGCAGTTCCTCCACGATGTTTTCGCGCCAAGTCGCTTGACATCCTCCCCTGCCTGAAGGCAGGGGATTCCTACCGCGTCTGAAACGATGGTGCCTATTCCAGATCGCATCGGCGGGTTCCTGCTTCATAGAGGGGCCTTACCGCGCCGTCTCTCCACAGGCTGCAACGCGGTGTCCCCGCGCCAAAACGTTGATTGCGCCGACCACATCGGCGTTTTCCTCGAAACCGCATTCGACGCAGAAGAACCGCGCCTGTGTTGTTCGGTTCTCCGCGTTCACGCAGCCGCACATCGGGCACGTTCGGCTTGTGTTCGCGGGTGGCACCGCAATAAGCCAGCCGCCGTTCCACGCCAGCTTGTAGTCCAACTGACGCCGGAACTCGAACCAGCCTTGGTCGAGAATCGACTTGTTCAGACCGGACTTGGCCCGAACGTTCTTACCCGGAATCGCGGTACTGCCTGCCGCAGACTTGGACATGTTCCGAACCTGCAAGTCCTCGATACACACCATCGCGTGGTTTTGGCTGATCGTGGTCGTGGCTTTGTGCAGGTAGTCGCGGCGAGCATTGCCGATACGGGCATGGATGCGCTGGATGCGGGCCTTGGCCTTTTTCCAGTTACTGCTGAATTTCGTCTTGTGGCTCATCGCTCGCTGTGCGCGACGCAGCCGGGTTTCGTGCCGTTTGAAGCTATTGAGCGGGGCGAAATACGTGCCGTCGCTCATCGTAGCGAAGCGTGCGATACCTACGTCGATACCGATGGCGCTCGCGGCCTGCGGTATTGGTCGCTCGACTTCCCGCTCAGTTTGAATCGACACATACCACTTGCCGCAGGTCTGGCTGACGGTGACGTTCTTCAACGTGCCGAGCGCCTCGCGGCTGTTGCGGTAGCGCAGCCAGCCGAGCTTGGGCAAGAAGATGCGGTCGTTGGCTTGGTCGAACTTGATTTGTTTCGGGTCCGGGTAGCGAAAGCTATCGCGCTGCCCCTTCTTTTTGAACTTCGGGAACGCAGCCCGCTTGGCGAAGAAATTCTTGTACGCCCGTTCCAGGTCTTTGAGCGCATGCTGCAATGGATGGACAGGAGAATCTTTAAGCCATGGCGTCTCCGGCCCATTGCGCCACTCAGTGAGGTGCTTTGCCATCGCAACATAGCCGATGAATTTTCCGCCTGCGTCGTAATTCTCCTTCTGCAACGCCAACGCCCGGTTGTAGACGAACCGGCACGAGCCAGCGAAGCGGCGCATCTGGCGCTGCTGATCGCCGGTCGGCATCAGTTCGAACTTGAAGGCTTGAAGTCGCTGCATCCGGTCATTGTACACTTGGCCAATGAGTACAAACCAAGACATCCGGCACGGTCGTCATTGCATATTCTTGATGCACGTCCATTTGGTCTTCGTGACCAAATATCGACGCGACGTGTTCACGAAAACCATCCTCGACGACATGCGGCTGATCTTTGCCAGCGTCTGCCGAGACTTTGAGGCCGAATTGGTGGAATTCGACGGCGAGGACGACCATGTACATCTGCTGGTGAACTATCCGCCCAAGGTGTCCGTGTCCTCGCTCGTAAACAGCCTCAAGGGTGTGTCCAGCCGCATGATCCGGTTGAAAAACTACCCGAGCATCCGACAGAAGCTGTGGGGCGGTGCGCTATGGTCGCCGTCCTACTTTGCCGGAAGCTGTGGCGGAGCACCAATCGAGGTCATCCGTCAGTACATCGAACAACAGAAAACGCCGCATTAGCCGCCGTAAAGGACGCCTGCGGCGTCCGCGCTATCCTTCCCCGCCCTGAAGGACGGGGTTTGCCGCACATCGCGATCAACGAAGGTCGGCAGGTCGGCGACCGGGCCGCCTTCGGTGAGGAAGGCCGGAGCCTGGTCATCGCCTTGCGAGGCCAGGGCGGCCAGGTCGTCGCCGCTCTCGGCGGCGTCCTGCTCGCTCAAGGCGTCCTCTCGGAAGGCTCCCATGCGGGCCGCCTCGGCCTTGCTCACTTCGGCCGCCCATATCCGTTTCACCTGGGACGGGCTGCACCCGGCAAGCTCGGCCGTCCTGGTGATGCTGTGGCCGGACGCACGCAACGCGACAACCTGGGCGCGGCGCTTCGGGTCGGCGCGGCGGCCTCGATACTTGCCGGCGTCTTTCGCCAGCTCGATGCCCTGGCGCTGGCGTTCGCGCCTGTCCTCGTAGTCGTCGCGGACCATCTGCAAGGCCAGGCGCAAAAGCATGGCCTGCACGGCCTCTAAAACGATCTTGGCGACGCCCTCGGCCTCGGCGGCCAGGTCGGATAGATCGACAACGCCAGGGACGGCCAGGCGTGCGCCCTTGGCCTGTATCGACGCAATCAGGCGCTCGGCCTCGGGCAAGGGTAGGCGGCTGATGCGGTCGATCTTCTCGGCAATGACCACCTCGCCGGGCTGTAGGTCGGCGATCATGCGCAGCAGCTCGGGCCGGTCGGCGCGTGCGCCGCTGGCCTTCTCGCGGTAGATGCCCGCGACGTAGTAACCGGCGGCCTTCGCGGCCGTGATGATTCCTTCCTGGCGTTCCAAGTCCTGCGCGTCGGTGCTGACGCGCAGATAGACCCGCGCCACCATCGGCGCGGTCGTGGCTTTCTGCTTCATGTCGGTTTCTTTGGGCATACTCAAATGCGCCCATGCTAACCCGACCAGCCCATTTATGAAAGCGCAATCTAAATGCGCCTAGCCCAATTCCCCGGCCTCAATGAGCCATTGGGGACAGCAGACGTAAGACAATTTCAGCGTGCGCGTGGTACTTATAACGTATATACTGCGTTAGTACCTCTACAAAGGAGCGCACCATGTCAAAAGAAGCTGTTTTCACGATGAAGCTGGAACCGGAGCTGCGCGCCGACTTCATGGCCGAAGCTGCTGGCGAAGATCGGCCGGCGTCCCAGGTCATGCGCGAGCTGATGCGCGGCTACATCGAGCAGCGCCGCCAGGCCCGCGAATATGACGACTACCTGCGGCGCAAGGTCGAAGCCGGCCGCGCCTCGATGCGTGCCGGCCTGGGCCGGTCGAATGATGAAGTTGAAGCCGCGTTCGCTGCCAGGCGCAACCAGGTAGCGGCAGGCCAGGCGTGATAGTTGTCTGGACGCCAGAAGCGGAACAAGACCGCGCCGACATTTGGGACTACATCGCGGCAGACAATCCCGGCGCGGCCGTTCGCATGGATGAGCTTTTCAGCGATGCGGCCGCCAGGCTGGCCGTGCATCCGAAGATGGGCCGGACGGGCAAGATTTCAGGCACCCGCGAGCTGATACCGCATGAAAGCTATAGGTTGGTGTATGAGATCGAGGGGGGCACGGTTTGGGTGTTGGCCCTGGTGCATACCGCCCGCCAGTGGCCGCCGGCCAGGGGGTAAGGTATGGAATTCATAGACCGGATGATTGTTGCTTGCGCTCACGGTCTTGGCCGTGCCGGCATGTTCCTGGTCACTTTGTGGGTGCGCCTGGTGTTTGTAGTGATCTGCCTAGCCGGCTTGGGCTTGCTGTACCTGGTCGGCCGGTGGGTGTTCGGATGAGAAGAGGACAGCATGAGCAGGAAAGAAACCGAGGAAGCGATTGCAGATAGTCGCGCCGGCCGCGTGTCGGGCCGGTTCGCCACAGTTGGCGAGCTGCTGGCCGATCTGAATGCCGACGACGACACGCCGGAAATTCACGAAGGCAGCACGAACGTCTATTCCGATCTTGGCTACCCCGACGCCGCCGAAATGCAGGCAAAGGCCCGGCTCGTAACCAAGATCAGCCAAACCATAAAGGCGCGCCAGTTATCGAACGACCAGGCGGCTACGGCTCTCGGACTGACGCCGGCCGCCTTGCGCGAGCTATTGGCCGGCCGCTTCCGGGCGCACCCGGTTGATGACCTGGAACGCCTGGCATCCGTACTCGATGAGGCCCGCCGATGACCAGGCCACGCTACACCTTGTCCGAGCTGTTGGCCGAAGCCTCCGGCGAATACCCATTGCCGCCAGAACATCGCGAATGGGTGGATGCGCCGGCAGTGGGTCGTGAGTTGTTGCCCGAGGATTTACAAACGGCCGAAGCTATAGCCGCGTTCCTGGCCCACGCCGAAACCAGCGGCGACCTGGACTATATCGAGCACGCCCGCGAAGTCGCGGCGCAGGCCAGGGCCATGCACGGCCTGGAAGGGTAGGGGAGTTGGCCAGCATCGCCATTTCCAGCGATGGCGGCCGCCGCGGTGGATCTCGCATCGCCAGGAATGGCGATGCTGCGGGATGTCGTTCCTGGTGCGCTCGTTACGGCTTCTGCTGCTTGGCCGCTTCGGCAAGATACTTGCCGAGCGCAACATCATGCCGCGCCTTGAGAACGGCAAGCTGCAATTCCAGCGTTCGCGCCGTCTCCTGTGTGACCGGACGGCTTAGGTCTTTCATGCCTTCTTGAATTACGTCCAGCTTGTTTTCCAGCCGCGCCGCTTCGCGCTCATAGGCGCTATAGGCGGCATCGACCGACGACGCCGGCGCGACTTCGGCGTGTGCCGCGTTCGTGGCGGCCAGGGCAACAATCATCGAGAAAAACACATTGCGAATCTTCATAGCTATTTACTCCGATGGGTGAAGTTCATCGAACGCGGGCAGCGTTCGGTATCGACCTGGGCGGGTGCCCGGCCTTCAAAATGAAAAGCTCTAGCGCAGCTCGGCCAAGCGGTCGGCAACGGCCAGGGCGCGATCTATCGGTACGGTCTGCGTGTAGATTCCATAGCCATAGCTGACCAGGGAAACGGCTTCGCCCCTGGTGTTCACGACAACGCCGCCCGAGTTGCCGCCGATGATTGAAGCCGTCACCAGCATGAAGTCGTCGGGGGACAGCATCGCGGCATCGCGGCCGTACCACGCGACGATGCCCACGCCCACGGCGAAGCCGTAGCCGCCAGGCGAACCGATCGCCATTACGTCTTGCCCTTGGCGGGGAATGACTTCGGCAACCGTAATCGGGGGCAGGGGCTCGCCGTCGATCTCGATCAGCGCCACGTCGCGGGCAATGTCTGCGTCGATCACGCGGGCCTCGCGCCACTCGCCGGCGGCGGTGCGCACGCGCAAAGCCTCCTGGCCCTCGACGCAATGGGCGACGGTCAGCACCTTGTTTCCTTCGACGGCCACGCCGCCGCAGATGATGCGCTGGCGGCGCTTGGCGTCCTCTTTCGGCCAGTCCCGATGCCAGGCGCGAACGTGGGTAAGGGCAGCCGTGGCCGCGTTCTGTTGAACGCCGGGGATGCGCCAGGCGTGATTGTTCTCGCCGGTGCCATAGGGCTTGTCGATGCCCGCCAGGGCCACCACGGACGGCATGGCACGCTCGGCCAGCTCGGGCCAGTCCGGCGCGACAGGCGGCCGGGTGTCAGGGGGCAGGGTGCCGCGCCGCACGCTGGCCGCGCTTATCGCGTTCTCGGCGATGGCGGTTTGCTCGCGCTGGAAGTCCTCGATGCGCTCCTGCGTGTCTCGCAAGGTGCTGGCGTTCGCGGCCGTGGTCGCCACGGTGTAGCCCGCCAGGGTCAACGCAGCACCGGCGGCGATGTAGGTTGCAAGGGCGGCACGCCGCCAGGCTTTAGCGCGGCTCATGCTGTGCGCCCTCCTGGTCGATCAAGCCCAAGCGTTCCAGGCGGGTGCCTACGCGGTCGCCATCGGTCAGCAGCTCGACGTGCTGCCAGTAGGAAAAGACCAGCACGCCGCCGGCCAGGATGAGCGCTGCCAGCGATGCACCGAACGTAATGCAGTATTTCGATATACCGAACGCGCCGCGGCCGGTAACATTGGGAGTAGCCATGATTTCACCTCTATGTCAGGTGGGTTGTGGTCAGGTGTCCAGGTCGGTTGCCGCCTTCCTGGGCACCGCTTTTAGCGGCTGAAACTGCGGGACTGCTCCCGATCTTTCGCCGCCTTCTCCTTGAACCGTTCGGCGATCTCCCGCGCCCTGGCTTGCTTCACCTGGTCGCCGTTCTCGTTGTCCCGGTTCAATTCCTTTGCCAGCGCCTTTGCCTGCTGGCCGTTAATCTCGTTCAGCTCGACTTTCTGGCTGGCGTCCAGCTCGACAGCCTGGCCCTGCGGGCCTTGCTTCTGCTCGGCCTCGATGGCCTGGGACTGCTGCGCGGCCGCTTGGCCGTGGCGTTCCAGGCGCTCAAGGTCTTTCGCCTCGCGCCGCTGCTGTGCCTGCTCGATCTGCTTGGCGTAGCCCTGGGCCAGCTCGTCGTTTGTCGGTTCAGTGCTCATCGTCTTTCCTCTTGGCGTAAACCTCAAAAGCTCAATTACTCATTGCATCATATCACAATGAGCAAATGAGTAAAAGCGTTTTTACTCAATACCCGCGCCCGCCATCGCGGCCGCGCTCCTGCTCGCGCTGC
>JAYFRX010000003.1:16783-28191 GCA_040946945.1 Burkholderia sp.
TTTCCTCTTGGCGTAAACCTCAAAAGCTCAATTACTCATTGCATCATATCACAATGAGCAAATGAGTAAAAGCGTTTTTACTCAATACCCGCGCCCGCCATCGCGGCCGCGCTCCTGCTCGCGCTGCATCTTGTCCAGCTCGACGGCCTGGCGCTCCTTGGGCATGGCGTTGAACCGCTCGATGCGCTCGCGCAGCTCGCCCGGCAGCTCGCGCCAAGCGCTCGGGTTGCGGTCGGTATAGCCCGCAAAGCCCGCCTGCCGCTTCACGGCCAGCGCCTTGAACTGGCCGACTTCCATCTTGGCGTGCGCCTCGGCCTTCCGGCGGTCTTGCTCGCTGACCTGGACGGCCGCCGGGCGCTCCTGCTCGGCCTTGACCTGGGACGGCTGCGCCAAGTCCGCAAAGGCCCGTTGCTGGCCTTCCTGCATGATCGCAGCCGAATGGTGCCGGGGGTCTTTTCCGACCGCTTGGAACTCCTGGGCGACGGCAAGCTGTGCGCGTGCTACGTCTAGAGCCAAGCCACCGCCGGCCGCCTCGGCCCGCTCGATGCCGGCGCGGAATCCGGCCAGCGGGTCAGGTGCCGCGCGCTCGGCCTGGGGACGCTGCGGCGCTGCCGGCTGCTCGATCTGCTGCGGCGGTCGCTGCATGGTCGGCGTGCCTGCAATGTCGGTCGGCGGCATGAGGTCGGGGCGGCCGTGCCGTTCCAGGCTGCGACGCATAGCCCGCTGCATCTTCCCGGCCAGCTCCGACACCTTGGCGCGGCCGCGTTCCAGCCAGCGGCGCACCACGCTTTCCCCGTCGAAGCCGCGACGGTCGGCAAAGTCCAGCGTGCTTTCTTTCGGCCGCTCTCGGCCTAGCACCTGGGCCAGCTTCCCGGCGGCCAGCTCGGCCGCGCCGCGAACGTGCCAGGTGTTGCGCTCGGCCGTGGTGCCATCCGGCAAGCGCACGGTTTCAGAGCCGCCATGTTCCAGGCCGATGCGGTCGCCGCGCTTCGCGCCGCTGGATGCAATGGCGCGTTCAAGATCGACGCCCCAAATGGTGTGGCGTTCGCCTTTGTCGTTTTCCAGGGTGGCAAAGTAGCTGGCCCGGTTCTCGGGGTTGTTCTCGTAGGGCGCTGAGCCATGATCGACCAGCCGCCCGGCTCGCCGGTCGGTGAAGTCATCGGCCCCGGCAAACAGGGTCGCGGCCTCGCGGTGCCGGGTCATGCCGACATAGGCAAGGCTCCTATCCATGCCGGGGGTTGCCAGCAGGTAAGCCCTATCGACGGTGACGCCCTGGGCCTTGTGAATGGTGACGGCATAGCCATGATCGACGGCCGCATATTGGGACGCCTGCACCTGACGCGCTTCGCCGCTGTCCAGGCGCACGGCCAGGCTTCCATCTTCCGAATGCTCGACGGTGCCAAGAGTGCCGTTCTTAACGCCAAGGTCGCGGTCGTTTTTCAGGAACACGATGCGGTCGCCTGGGGCAAATTCGCGGCCGCCTCGCTCGGTCATAAAGCGGGCCGTGCCGCGCAGATCGCCGCGTTCCTTGCGGGCCTCGCGCACGGCTTCATTGAGCGCCTGCACGTCCTTATTGCTGTGCGCAAGGATGATCTGGCTACCCTTGCCCTGGTCGCCGACATAGGCCGCCGCCAGGCTGTCGCGGGCGGCGTCCCGGCTGTCGTGAATCTGGACATGGCCGCGCTCGGCATAAGCCGCCAGGCCATCGGCCACGGAACCGCGTGCGAGCTGCTGGCCGGCCTCTCGTGCCCATGCTTCTTTCTGGCGTCGAACCTCGGTAATTTCCGCCGCGCCGACATGCTGCACTACGCCCCGGAATGCGGCCCCGACCTCGATAGCGGCAAGCTGCTTGTCGTCGCCAAGCAAGACCACTTTTGCCCCGGCTTGCTCGGCGGCTTTCAGCACGCGGCCAAGCTGGCGGCTTCCGATCATTCCGGCCTCGTCGATCACTAGCACGTCGCGGGAAGTGAGTTTGTCCTTTCCGTTCTTCCAGGCAAATTCAAGGGATGCCAGCGTGCGGCTGTCGATACCGCTGCCCGCCTGCAATTCGTCGGCCGCCTTGCCCGCCAGGGCCGCGCCGCGCACGTTGAAGCCCTGCGCTTGCCATGCCTCGCGTGCAACCTTCATCGAGAACGATTTGCCTGTGCCGGCGTCGCCTATTACCACGGCCAGGCTGCCCGGCTTGAGAACGCGCCGGACGGCGTTTTGCTGCTCTGCCGATAGGGTGCCTGCGCCGTCAATCGCCGCGTTCGTGATGGGGCCGGAAACGCCATGCCTACCGGACTGCGCCAGGCGCTCGGCGCTATCCACCATGCCGCGCTCGGTGTCGATCATTTCGCGGGTGGAGAACTTCGCCGGGTTGCGCCCGTTGGCCGGTTCCAGCTCGACAAGCAGCGGCGATTGTTCCAGCCTGGCAAGCAAGCCCTGGAACTGGTCGGCGTCGTCAATGTAGCGGTTCAGCTCTGCGGCAATGTCGCGGCGCGTGAATACCGCTTGCGTGGCCGTGAGCTTGTCTAGGATGACCTCCGGCCGCTCGCTAATCTGCCGCGCCTGCTCCTGCCGGTCGGCGTTGTGAATGTCGATGCGGTCGGCGTCCAGGCCGCGCCTGTCCATCGCCACGGCATCGCTGCCGATGTGCTTGGTTGGCGTGAGTTCTAAGCCCTGATCTGCATAGCTGCGATGATCTACGCGGGCGCTGATTTCGGCCCGCTCTAGCGCCTCGTTTGTTAGCTCGGCCCACTGCTGGCGAATCTCGATGATGTCGCCCTGGCTTGTGCCAGGAATGCCCGCCTTCTGCCTGTCTTTGTTCGCCAGCTCAATTACGGCCTTCTCGCCTAGCGTTCCATCCGCGCCAATGGTGCGTGTGGTCGCCAGCATATGAACGTGAAAATTCCGGTCGTCCCCTTCCTTGTCTGGCGCATGGATGCACACATCAACGGCCACGCCATAGCGGTCGGCAATGGCCTGGCCCATGCGCGTTGCCAGCTCTTTACGGTCGGCGTCGCTCAGCTCATGAGGCAGCGCCGCCCGCCACTCGCGGGCCACTCGCGCATCCTTCCGCTTCTCTGCGGCTTCGGCAGCATTCCACAACGCGGCTCGTTCGGGAACCGGCACGCCTTCGGGCGTGACGATCTCGGACAAAAGAACGCCGCCCTTGCGGGTGAAATCGAACGCTTCCCCGGTGCGCTCATCTACCAGCGATGACGCGGAACGATAGGCGGCAGCGGCCACGGAGCTATGCCCGGCCGCCCGTCCTATCGTATGCGTGTTTAGATGGTAGATCGCCATTTCTTCCCTTGGCGTTTTAGCCGCTAAAAAGGGGTGCAGGGGTATCCCCTGCCGGACGTTGGTTGCGCAGCAACCCGTAAGTGCGCATTTCGCTTACGCTCCATGACTATACCAGCGCCGAGCCTTCCATGCCAGTCGTTGCAATGGTAAGATTGTGCGCGTAACACCCACAATCTCGAAAGGAGCTACAACAATGGCACGCAAGACGTTATCCGAACGCAAGGCCGACAAGCTGGCCGAACTGAACCGCATCAAGGCGGAACTCGCCGAACTGGAAAACAAGGCCGCTGAACGTATCGGCAAGATTGCCCTTTCCGCCGGCCTCGGTGATCTCGACATTGAAGATGCCGAACTGCGGAAGGAGTTTGAGGCTATCGCCTCGAAGTTTCGCAAAAGCGAAGGCAAGCAAACTGCCCCGATGGCGGCAACGAATAGCGCAGATTGAACGCGATTTAGGACGCTTACGGATGAACGCCAGGAGAGAAGATGCCCGCCGAAAAATCCAGCTCGGCGGCTTGGTCATCAAGTCCGGCATGGCGGACTATCCGGCTTCCGTGATTTTGGGCGCTTTGACCCTCGCGGCGGGTGCGCTCAACGGGCCGAATGCTGACGCCACAAAAGCACGCTTTGAGGCGGCAGGCGATGAGGCTTTTTCCGATGATGGAGAGGACGGCGGCAACCGTTCCTAGCCGTCAATTTCAACCTGACATAGAGGTGAATAATGATGGACGCAGAAGATTTCTTTTCGAGATTGTGGGCCGCTGTCATAGCGGTGTTTTTCGGGGTATTTGTGCTGTCGTTGGCGAACACGGCGCACGCCCGCGTTCTTCCTGAATGCAACCCGGCAGCAGAGGCCGCGAAGTTCTACGGTGCGGAAGATGCGGATGCCTGGGTGAAGCGCGTTTGTGAAGCGCAAGAGGCGGCATTCCAGAAGTGGGAAACCAGCCTGCAAGCCCTGGACGTGGGGCAGCAGGATTTGTCTATGGCGACGAACGCCGGAAACTGGCAAGCCTACCGCGACAAGTGGGCCGAATTGTTGCCAGTGTTGAAGGAACTGGAAGCCGCTGCGCTGGCGAACCGGAACGCACCGGGAGCGGCAAACATCCTTAGCCTGTATCGCAATGACCTGGGCCTGTTCTTGCAGAACGCGGGCCTTGCCTCGGCCGGTAGCCTGGACGATTTCAGCGCCCGGATTTTGGCCGGTCTGGATGGCGAACGGCCAGCGGCGGCGGCAACGGCCGGCGTCAATATCGTGCAGCAGTCCGTGACGCGAGGCGTTGAGTTCGGCAAGGGTATTGGAACGGCCCAAGCGGAGACGATTCTTGCCGAATATCGCGCCCAAGTTCAGCAGCGCGGCGCGGAACGCATGGAACAGCTCGGCGGCTCAACGGTAGGCGGCTATTTCGGCGGTTTCGGCGAGCGCATCAAAGCGGCTTTCGGCGGCTGGTTGTTCTACCTGGTCACGGTCTGCTTTGTCGGTGCTTGGCTGGCGCACAAGCGGCGGCAGAACCCGGTGACGGTCGGCACGGCCGTTGGCCTGGCCTTCCTGGTTCCATCGGTCGGCATGGTGCTTTTGTTCGTGTTCGCGCCGTTCATTCCCGGCTGGTTCATCATGGCCGCGACGGTCGCCGGAACGGTCGCAACCTATCTCAATGCGGGCAAGGTGTTCGGCTGGCTCGCGGGCCTGGTCGGCGCGGATTCTCCGACCGGAAAGCGGTTGCGTATCCTCGGCGGGACGATTGAAAACCTGCGCGGCCAGGTGCATCCGACCGGGCCGGCAGCGGCCGCCAGCGCGGCGGCCGCTGCGGTCGATAACAGCAGCACGCATCCCCTGGGTTCGCACGGCTCGGCAAGGTGGGGAACGGTCGATGAAATCCGCCAGGGCGGCCACCTGGTCGCGCCCGGCAAGCCGGGCGGTTTTGCCCTAGGCCGGGTGTCCGATGCGCCCGCCGGCCTCGATCAGCGTTTCCGCTTTACCGGCCATGTCGTGACGGTCGCCCCTACCGGCTCCGGCAAGGGCATTGGTGCGGTGATTCCGAACCTGCTGGACTATCCCGGCTCGGCCCTGGTGTTGGACGTGAAAGGCGAAAACGCGGCCGTGACGGCCCGCGCCCGCCGGGCGCTCGGCCAGGCCGTACATGTTGTCGATCCTTTCGCGGTGAATGGCGACGGCGGCGCGGCATTCAACGTGCTGGACAGGCTCGACGTGTGGAACCCGGATTGCGTGAGTGAATCGGCCATCCTGGCCGACGCCCTGGTGATCGCCGAAAGCAAAGGCGATGCCGTGCATTTCGATGAAAGCGCCAAGAATTTCTTGCAGGGCTTGATGCTGCATGTTGCCGGGCTGGATGACACGGAACGCCGGAACCTGGGCGAGCTGCGGCGGCTGCTGACGGCCGGGGAAGCGGAGTTCTTCGACGTGTTGGGCACGATGGCGGCCGACGATACGGCGGCCTTTGGCATCCCGGCCAGGGCGGCAAATACCTTGATGGGCATGGCCGACAAAGAACGCGGCTCCGTGCTTTCGACGGCCCGCCGGAATACGGCGTTTCTGGATGACCCGCGAGTGTCGGCCGCGCTGTCGCGCTCCGACTTCGACCTGTCCGAAATCAAGGCCACGGCCATGACGGTTTACCTTGTCATGCCCGCCAATCGCATCGGCCCGAATGCCCGTTTCCTGCGCTTGTTCATCAGCTCGGTGATTGCCGCGATCACGGCCAGCAACGTGCAACCCGCGCACCGGGTCGCGTTCCTGCTCGATGAGTTCGGCCAGCTCGGCTACATGAAACAGATTGAGGATGCCGTGAGCTTGCTTCGCGGCTACGGCCTGGCCTTCTGGGTGTTCATTCAAGATCTGTCGCAGCTCAAGGGCGCATATCCGAAATGGCAAACCTTCCTGGCGAACAGCGCCAAGTCGTTTTTCGGAACCGACGACTACGACACGGCCAAATACATCAGCGACAGCCTGGGCAAAGCCACGATTGAGTTTGAGACGGAAAACACCGGCAAGAACAGCGGCAGCGGCCTATCAGGTGGCGGCGGCTCGATGAACCGGGGCAAGAGCACCGGCACAAGCCAGCAATTCACCGGCCGCGAGCTGCTGACGCCGGATGAGGTCATGCGCCTGGGGCCGGAGCATCCGATTGTCCTGGTGCGCGGCGAACGGCCCTACCTGCTCGACCGGCTGAACTACCTGGCCGATTCCGAATATGCCGGACGGTTCGATGCGAACCCCTACCATAGCTAAGGGGTGACGTATGGCGGGCATCATCGCGGCAGTTATCGGCGTCGTCGCCCTGGCCTGGTTCCTGCGGCGGCCGTTGGCGTTCCTGCGGCCGGTCGGCGTGGCACTCGCCCGCCTGGTCGGCTTCGTCCTGGTGCTGCCGCTGCTGCCCTTCATCTTCGCCTGGTCGTTCTTCGCGGAGCTGTGGCGGCAGTTCCGGCCGAAGGCCAGCCCAGCCCCGGTAGGGGGCAAGCCGCCCACGCCGATGCAGACGGCCGCAAGGCGCACGGCGGACGTGATCGACCTGGCGGCATTTCGCCAGCGGCACACAAAAGAGTAAAAGAGTTTTTGAGTAAATGAATTTAGCGGCTAAAATTAGCCGCCCCTCAAGTGTCAATAAAAGCCGGCAACGTGCGCGACGTTCCCGGCTTTTTCTTCGCCTGTTCCCTACCCGTTCGCGTCATCTTGACACTTGAGGGGCCGGGGTCACTCACCGCCGGGCTTCTTCTTGGTCGGCTTGGCCTGGTCGTTCGCCGGCGGCGTGATGCGAGCCAGCAGCGCGGCCGATTGCTCCTTGAGCGTGTCGAGCTGTCCGGCCATGCGTGCGGCTTCCTCGCGGGCCTGCGCGGCGGCCTTCGTTGCCTGGTCGCGCTCGGCCTGGGCCGCCGTCAAGCGTTCGGCCATGCGGTGCGCCTCGGCTGCGGCGGCCTTGAGCTGTTCCTGGTGTGCTTCCTGGTCGGCCTCGGCCTTGGCCTGCACCTTCACCAGCTCGGCGCGCACCTGGTCGAGTTGAGCGGCAGCGGCCTGGCTGGCCTTCTGCTGTTCGGCCAGCGCCCCGCGTGCCTGGTCGGCGTCCTGGTGCGCCCTGTCCAGCTCCGTGCGCAGCTCGCCGGCCCGGCGCTCGATCTCCTGGGCGCGGGCTTCGGCCGTGTGCGCCTGTTCCTGGGCGGCGGCCAACTGACCGCGTAGCTCGGCGGCCTGGCGCTCGAAAGCCTCGGCCAGCTCCTGCCGCATGGCGTCTAGCTCGGCCCGCTCGGTTTCCCATGCAGCCTGTGCGCTGCGCAGGGATTCGTTCGCCAGCTCCTGGGCCTGTTGCCAGATCGCGGCCACGGCCGCGCTGCTGGCCTGCTGTACGGATTCCGGCACGGCGACGGCCACCGGCGCGGCCTGGGCCGTCTGCGACCTGCGCCATTCGCGCATCACGGCACTGGCTGCGTTCATATCCACGCGGGCGGCCCGGCGCACGGCATCGACGGTGGGCATCGCCTCGCGGCCTGACTGCTCGAAAAGATCGGTGGCGGCGGCAATGATGCGCTCGCGCACGTCTGCGGGAATGTGGGCGGCTTGCTGGGTCATGGCGTTGGCTCTGGTGGATAAGATAAGAATAATAATACTATTCTTATTATTCTTATGCAAGCCCTTATTTTCCCCTCGCCCTGGCAAGCCCGGCCGGAAGCGCGTTGCGGTCGAAATTCGGGCCTGTGCGGGCCGTAGCGGCGTTTTCCGGGGGCAGTGGCATATCCCCTACCTCGCCCGGTTTCTGGCCTCCTAGGCGCTCCTGCGCGGCCTGGTCGTGATTCTTGAGCCTCCCTTGTCGAGAATGGCAATGCTGGCCTGGTGACAGCCCTTCTTCTTGGCGTTCAACCTGCGGCCTTCCCGCCTGCGCTGTCGTTCGATGTGGGGCACGGCCTCGGCAAGCCGCTTTTCCCTGCTAAACCGCTTTTTGCGGCCTTTCAGCGGGCACGGTGCTGGACGTGGGTGAGGTGGTGAAGCTGGCACCGGCGCGGCGTGCCGCGCCTTTGGTAAGCAGCCTGGCCGTAGGCCAGCACGATTGCCGGAGGGGGAGCCGGCGAAGCCGGGGGAACCCGGAGGGTGCCCCGCCGAAGGCGCAGGCCGGCGCCGTAGGCGACGGGGCGGAGCGCGAAGCGCGGAGGGTAGGCGCGCCCGTAGGGCGTTGCGATGGTTCGATCTGGCCGAGACTTATGCACAAGCCAGGCGGGTTTTAAGAGTTTTTATATGTTTTAAAGTTTTAGCCGAAAAAAGTGCGATTTTCATCTTATGAATCAATGGGTTACGGATGTGCCCGGTGTGTAATAGACGGGTTCTGGTGGGTAATAGACGGAAGCCGGTGTGTAATAGACGGGTTCGGGTGGGTAATAGACGGACTATCCACAGGCCAGGGGGCCGGAACCGATCAAAGCCGGGTTTAGCTAAACTTTTGGCGGCTTCATGGTCGGCGGCCTCCGTCTATTACACACCGGCAGGCGGTGGCAGCTCTGCATCGGCATGGTCGCGGTGGGTCATCACCAGCAGCGGGCCGCCCTGCCCGGCTTCCTCGCGCAGCTCGTACTCCGGCAAGTCGTTGGCCTGGATGATCTTGCGCAGCAGTCGGCAGAACTCTTTGAACGTGCCTGCGCTGCCGCTGCGGTCGTAGATCGTCTGGAAGGCCCACTTTGCGGCGCTCTTGCCCGCTGCGCGGCGAGCCAGGCGATAGACGAAACGGCCAATGCCTGGGTCTATCAGGAAGTAGTCGGGATGCACGGTTAGCACGTCCGGCCGCTTGCCTTCGGTGACTTCCTGGTAAAGCCACCTGGGGGCCTCGATCTCGACGGATGCAACCTTGCCGGTGTCGGTCTGCGACAGCACCGTGTAATCGCTAATCAGGCCCTCGGCTTTCACCTCGCGCATAGGACGGCGCACGTTCGCGGTCGGGCCTGTTTCGCGCACGCTCTTGATAGTGGTGCCCTTCAAGCGGTCTAGCGCCGCTTCAACCTCATCGGCTTGGCGGCCGCCATCGCCACGGCGACAGAACTTGAGAATGTCACTCACATGGGGCCGATAGGTGCGGCCGGGCTTATCTCCCTTCCCTTCGCGGTAGCGGTTCATGGCCTCGGTCAAGTGCGAAACCATCATCAGCACCAGGTCGTAATCCCAAATGGACGCCATACCGTCCGGGCCGGCCTTCACTTCCACATAGCCATCGGGCAAGTCGTATCGGATGACCTCGCCGGCGCGTTTCTCGCGCTTCGATAGACGGAACACGGCCACGTCCATGATGCTGCGGGAATCCTTTGTGCCTACGTCATAGAGCGTCGGCACAAAGAAATCGGGCTGTTCGTCGCCGGTCGGCGGCTTGCGGATGGATGGCGAAGGGGGGGGCGATTTAACGGAACTGCGCTCACGCTCGGCCCTAGCTTCTTCCTCGCGCAGTCTGGCGGCGGCCTGCTCCCAGGATTCGCCCGGCCGGGCGGCCGCCTCGATGCGCTTCTGGCGCTGCGCGTCGTGCGCGGCCTTCAACCTCGCAAGTGATTTGTCCAGGTCGCCCAGGGCCTCGCCGATCTGCTGCGGCCCCTTCCCGCGCTCGTTGTTCATGGTGCCGCCCCTTTAGCCGCTAAAATTCAAATGAGTAAATATGTTTTTGAGTATCAGTCCGGCAGGCCCGCGACATACTCGGTCAGCAGTTCCTTGATGCTCTTGCCGGCCTTGGCTGCATGGATTTTCAGCTTGGCGTGCTGCTCGGCCGACAGCTCGAAATTGACGCGCTTCATGCTGCCGGCGTCGTCCGCCAAGCTGGCAAGTGTTGCGGCCTTGGCCTTGTCGGTGCGGGCGCTCGGCCGGCCGGCGCTAAGTGTGGACGTGACTTTGCTCATTTATTCATTTCCTCAAAGTTTCAAATGAGTTTTTGCTTGATCTCTGCGGCCAAGGCGCGAACCTCGGCCGCTGCATCGCCTTCCGGCTCCGCTTCAAGAACGGTCGTGCCAGCGGCAGCCGTGCCGGGATAGCTCACGCGCTGCGTGATGCGGGCTTCCAGAATGGGCAGCTCGTAGCCGGCCAGCGCCTCGGCAACCTCGCCACCAATGCGGGTGCCCTTAATTGCACGCGACACAACAAAGGCCGCCTGTAGCTTCCCGTCCGTGATCTCGATGCGCTGCTTAACGAGCGCCACCAGGTCGGCCGTGGCCCAAATGTCATAAGGCGATGGCTGCACCGGAATCAGCACGAAGTCGGCCGCCTTGATGGCCGACACGGCCAGGTCGGCCGCCTGGGGTGCACCGTCGATCACGACGAAATCCACCTTGCGAGCTACGTTCTTCACGTCTCGGTCGATGGTCGGCCGGTCGATGCCGACAACGGTTAGCGGTTGATCTTCCCGCACTGCCGACCAGTCGCGGGCGCTGCCCTGGGGGTCGGAATCGACCAGCAGCACGTCGGCCCCGTCCAGTTGCAAGGCTCGGGCAAGATGGGTGGCGATGGTCGTTTTTCCTGACCCGCCTTTCTGGTTCAGCACGGCAATGACTTTCATGCGTTCTCCTGGTGGCTGCACAAATGATAATTTACTCATTGCATCATACCGCAATGAGCGAATGAGTAAAAGAGTTTTTCATCATTTGAGCGCGTTTTCCCATAGCGCCCGATAGGCCGCTTCATCGGCAGTCGGCTCGCGGTCGAGCTGTTCCAGAAGCCAGGCCACGCCGGCGGCGGCGGCCTCGTCGTGATCGAGATAGCGGCCATCGAGCGCGGCATACATGCCGCCCTGCCGGGTGGTCACTTCCCACGCCTGGCCGTCATGGGTTCGGCACACGGCATAGGCAAAGTAATCGCCCTTGACGTCCATCTCGTCGTGCGCGGCTTGCAGCTCCGGCCGGAGCGGGGGCAGGGGATAGTGTCCGTTTCTCATGCCTTCATGCCCTCCTGCGCCTTCTTGCGCGCGATGGCCTCGTCCAGCGATTCGCCCGGCTTCCAGTCGTAGAGGCTGCGGACGTTCTCCGTTTGACATCCTCCCCTGCCTGAAGGCAGGGGATTCCTACCGCGTCTGAAACGATGGTGCCTATTCCAGATCGCATCGGCGGGTTCCTGCTTCATAGAGGGGCCTTACCGCGCCGTCTCTCCACAGGCT